>DASXLH010000238.1:0-1864 GCA_036496335.1 Acidimicrobiales bacterium | reverse complement strand
ACACCTTCGGGTTGGGGACCGTGGTGACCGTCGAGGGCGTCGCGGAGAAGGCGGTCGCCTCGATCGACTTCGGCTCCGAGGGCGTGAAGCGGTTGCTGCTCCGCTACGCACCGGTCGAGAAGCTCTGATCGGTCAGGGATTCAGGCCGTGCACCTGGAGCGCGGTGTACGGGTCGACCGGGTCGCCACCGCCGGGGTGCACCTCGAGGTGGAGGTGGTGGCCGGTGACGTTGCCGGTGGAGCCGACGTACCCGATCACCTGGCCGGGCTTGACCGTCGCGCCGACGGAGGTGCCGAACTCGTTCTGGTGGCAGTACCACAGCTCGGTGCCGTCGGGGAGCAGCTCGATGGTGCGGTTGCCGTAGGCGCCGGAGTAGCCGACCTCGGTGATGGTGCCGCCGGCGACCGCCATGATCGGGGTGCCGGTGGGGGCCGCGAAGTCGAGGCCGGTGTGGAAGTGGGACCACAGCGAGCTGTAGTCGCCGAAGCGCGCGGTCAGGTGGTAGACGCCGGGCGTGACCGGCAGCACCCACTGGTGGAGCTTGACCTGGGCGGAGCGCTTCTCGGCCTTCGCGGCGAACTCCGAGAGCGCCTGATCGCGCTGCTTGGCCTGGGCGTCGGCCGCCGCCTGGAGGCTGCCGGCACCCGACGCCGCCTGGCGGTCGGAGTCACGGCTCACGACCGTGCCCCGGCCTCCGAGCACGTTGGCCGAGCTGACCGCGCTGCTGCCCGACAGGGCTCCGGCGGGGGAGAGGTGTCCGTCGGCGTCGGTGCCCGAGAGGCCGGGATGCATCGCCTGGAGCGCACCGCCCGCAGAGATCGCGAGGACCGCGACACCGGCCAGGAGCGGCAGGCTCGGGACTCGGGCGCGCCGGGTGGCCACGCGGCGGCCGGAGGGCCGGTTGCGCTTGACGGTGCGCACGGCGTCCGGGCGCTTCTCTGGCGTCACCATGAGCTCGGGCTCGGTGACGAGCACGGGAGCCACGACCGTCTCGACCACCGGCACGACCACCGGCTCGGGCTCCGGCTCGAGGACCGTCTCGACCAGGGGCTCGGGGACCGTCTCGACCACGGGCTCGGGGACCGTCTCGACCACGGGCTCGGGCAACGCCTCGACCACGGGCTCCACGGGCTCGGGCTGTGTGATCAGCCGGACCGTGGTGGCGACCCGGCGACCGACGTACGGCGTGAGGGTGGGCGCAGCGGTCGGCCGGAAGAGGTGGCCGGCGACGTCGTCGGAGTCGCCCGGGCAGTCCACGTCGATCGCGATCCGACGGCCGACCAGTCGGACGGTCTCGGTCTCGGACTCGCTCGGGGCGGGTGGAGGGACGACGGGGTCGCGCCCGGAGACGCGGCGGCCGACGTACGGCTCAGAGGTGCGCTGCTCCGCACTGTGGCGGGCGACTCGCTTCCCGGGGGTGGGTGCACCGACTGCGGTGGCCGTACCGGACGGACCGGCGCGGTGGTCACCCATGGACATGCTCCAGGAAGGGTCGGGGGAAAGGTGGTAGCGGCCATGACAGTAACGGAAAGGTCACGGGGGTTGTAATCCCCCCTCGACGGGTTGTGCACAAACGTTTGTACCGGATGCGTTCACCGTGGAGGGCACGACCGCAGCCGGAGGGGATCGCGGACGCGGTCGGTAGTCTGCGCGCATGGCGTCACCTTCCTCCCGGCTCCGCATCGTGGTGGCCAAGCCCGGGCTCGACGGTCACGACCGTGGCGCCAAGATCGTGGCGCGAGCCCTGCGGGACGCGGGGCACGAGGTGATCTACACCGGCCTCCACCAGACGCCGGAGCAGATCGTCGAGACCGCGATCCAGGAGGACGCCGACCTGATCGGGCTGTCGGTGCTCTCGGGTGCC
>DASXLH010000237.1:0-14264 GCA_036496335.1 Acidimicrobiales bacterium | reverse complement strand
GAGGAGGTACTGGTTGGTGCCGTAGCCGCGGGTCTGGAGGGCCGGCGAGAGGGCCAGGGCGGCACCGAAGAGGTACGCGCCGGCCGCCACCTTCCAGGGCTGGCGGGCGGCGAAGATCACCACCGCCAAGGCGACGAAGCCACGCCCCTGGATCATGTTCTCGAACCAGGAGTTGGCGTAGGCGATCGAGACGTGGGAGCCGCCGACGCCGGCCAGGAACCCGCCGGTCACCACCGAGGCGAACTGGATGAAGAGGACCTTGTGCCCGTAGGTGGCCACCACCTCGGAGCGCTCACCGACGCCTCGGATCAGCAGGCCCCAGCGGCTCCGGTACAGGAACCATCCCGTCAGCGGGACGAGCGCATAGGCGACGTAGACGAGCGGGTCGTGCTTGAAGAACACGTCCCCGATCCACGGGATGCTCGACAGGACGGGAACGTCCCAGACCTTGAGGGTCGGGGCGTCCCGGCTCACGTAGGAGACACCGAACAGCGAGGTCAGCCCCAGCCCGAGGAAGAGGATCACGAGGCCGCTGGCGAGCTGGTTGGATCCCCGCTTGAGGACGAACCAGGCGAACAGGAGGGAGAGCAGGCCGCCGGCCAGACCGCCGGCCAGCACCCCCAGCCAGGGGTTGCCGCTCGACGCGGCGACCGCATAGGCCGTCAGCGCTCCCACCAACATCGAGCCCTCGGTGCCGAGGTTGACGACGCCGGCGCTCTCGGCGAACGACTCGCCCAACGCCGCGAACAGGATCGGCGTGCCCGCCACGATCGCTCCGGAAGCGACCTCGAGTCCGAGGTTCATCTGCGCCCCACGGTCTCTCGGTTGTCGGTCGGGTCGGTCATGCCGCGATCCTCCTCTTCGCTCCCCAGCCGAAGGCGGCGAGGAGCACGAGTGCCATCAGGATGTTGACGGTGGCGGCCGGCAGCGCCGAGTCGATCTGGAGCGAGTCGCCGGTCACCGAGATCGCCGCCAGGAGAACGGCCGCCAGGGCCACCTTGATCGGGTTGTGTCGGGCCAGCCAGCTGGCCAGGAAGCCGATGTAGCCGTAGTTGACGAGGAAGCCCTGCCGGAGGCGGAACTCGGTGCCGGCCAGCTGCGCCACGCCGCCCAGGCCGGCCAGGGCGCCGCCGACGACCATGGCGCTGAGCAGCACCATGCCGACCTTGAGACCGGCCCGGCGGGCCGCCTCCGGGTTCCCGCCCACGACGCGGAGCTGGAAGCCCCAGCGGGTCGAGCGCAACGTCCACCACACCAGGGCGGTGGCCACGATGGCGAGGATCAGCCCGGCGTGCACCGTGGTCGAGCCCAGCAGGGAGAACCGCTCGGAGGCGGGGAGCTCCCGACTGACGAGCTGCCCCGCGGCCGAGGGGTCCTTCCAAGCCTGGCCGATCAGCGCGTACATCAGGTTGAGGGCGACGTAGTTGAGCAGCAGCGTCGTGACCGCCTCGTTGATCCCCACGAGGATCCGCAGGACAACCGCCAACGCCGCCCAGAGGGCCCCGCCGACCGCCCCGGCGATGCACAGCACGACCAGCGCCGACTGGCCCGGCAGCCCGGTGCCGATGATGTGGGAGGCGGCCACCGCGCCGACTCCTCCCATGATGAGCTGCCCCTCACCGCCGACGTTGACGAGGCCGGCCTTGGCCGGGACGGTGACGGCGAGCGCCGCCAGGATCAGGGGCACCGACTTGACCAGCACCGACTCGACCGAGCGCTCACTGCCGAGCGAGGTCCACATGCTCCGGTAGGCGTCGACGGGGTTCGCTCCCTTGAACGCCATGAAGGCGCCGAAGATCACGATGGCGCCACCGATGGCCACCACCCAGCGCACGATCCCCTTGCCCAGCTGGGTGCGTCGCTCCGGCGAGAAGGTCAGGGCCGTCATGCCGCCTCCCCGAGCATCAGGCGCCCGACCTCGTATCGGTCGGTGTGGGCCGGGTCGACCATGCCCACGATCGCACCTTCGTGCAGGACGGCGATCCGGTCCGACAGGGCGAAGAGCTCGTCGAGGTCCTCGGAGATGAGCAGGACGCCGGCGCCCGACGCCCGTTGCTCGAGCAGCAGCTCCCGAGTCCGCTGGGTGGTGGCCACGTCGAGGCCCCGGCTCGGATACGCCGCCACCACGAGCGACGGCGAGCCGCCGAGGGCCCGCACCAGCATGACCCGCTGGATGTTGCCGCCCGACAGGCTGCCGACCACTCGGTCGGGAGCCGCCACCCGCAGGTCGGAGCGCTCGTCGACCTCGGCCAGGTCGGCTCGCACCTTCGCCCAGTCGGTGCCCAGGCCCTTGCGGTACCGGGGGAGGTCACCGAGGGCCATGTGCTCGGCGACCGTGAGCCCGGGGACCACGGCGTCGGCCACCGGGTCCTCCGGCACACCGACGGCCAGGGCCAAGATCGCCCGCCTCGCCGCCGCCGGTGCCTTCCCGAGTGGCGTGCCGGCGACCATGACGTTGCCCTTCGTCAGGTCCCGCAGCCCGAGGGCGACCTCGTAGAGCTGGCGCTGGCCGTTGCCGGCGATCCCGGCGATGCCGACCAGCTCGCCGGGCCGGACCTCGAGGTCGACGTCGACCAGGCCGCCACCGGCGGCGGACACCCCGGTCAGCACCAGCGGCGACGTGCCCACGGTGCGGACCGGCGGTCGGGAGTCGGGCAATGGTGGGACGGCCCGACCCACCATTGCCTCGATCAGCTCGTCGTCGGTCATGGTCTTGGGATCCACCCCACCCACCACCAGACGACCGCCTCGCAGCACCGAGACGCGGTCAGCGATCGACCGGGTCTCCGCCAGCTTGTGGGTGATGATCACGACCGACAGGCCCTGCTGGCGCAGCTCGGCGATGCCGGCGAAGAGCGAGTCAACCTCCTGGGGAGCGAGGACGCTGGTCGGCTCGTCGAGGATCACGAGGCGGGCCCCCGCCATGAGCACCTTGAGGATCTCGACCCTTTGCCGCTCACCGATCGAGAGGTCGCGGACCTTGGCGTCCGGCTCGACCGCCAGCCCGAAGCGGACGGCGGCCTCCTCGGTGCGGTCGCGGAGCTCCTTGCGGTCGATGCGCAGCCCGTGCCCGGGGAGGGCGATGGCCAGGTTCTCGAGCACGGTGAAGGCGGGGATCAGGCGCAGGTCCTGGAAGACCATCCCGATGCCGAGCTTGCGGGCGGCGGCGGAGGATCCGAGCTCGAGGGGCTGGCCGTCGACCTGGGCCTCGCCGTCGTCGACGGCATAGACGCCGTAGATCAGCTTCATCAGCGTGCTCTTCCCAGCCCCGTTCTCGCCCAGGACGGCGTGAACCTCGCCGGTGCCGATGGTGATGTCGACCTCGTGGTTGGCGAGCACGTCGCCGAAGCGCTTGGTGATCCGCCAGGCGACCAGGCGGGGTGGGGCCGCGGTCGACTCGGCAAGCGGGGGATCGAGCTCCGCGGTGCTCACGGCTGGCGGCTCCTCACGGTCGGGGGTTCCTCATGGTCGGCAGGTCCTGACGGCCGGTCCTCACGGCCGGTCGTGACGGTCGGGTCGGGTGTCGGGGCGGACGACATCCGTTCCTGGGCCCGGGCGACCCGCTCCTCCACCACGGCCAGCGAGACCTCGAGGTGCATCCCGAAGCGCCGCTCGGCCTCGACCAGATCGCCGGCCAGGACGGCGTCGATGATGGCCAGGTGCTCCTCGATGGTGGCCGACAGCCGCTCGAAGGTCCGGAAGTCGTGCATGCGCACCACCCGGAGCCGCTCGTTCACCAGCCGGAGGTGATGGACGAGCACGCGGTTGCCGCACGCCTCGGCCAGGCCGATGTGGAAGGACTCGTCGATGAGGACGAACATCGGGTCGGCCTCGGGCGGATCGCCGGCCAGGGCCCGCCACTCGTCCCGCAGCGCGAGGAGTCGGGCCTCGTCGTGGCGCTCGCCGACCCGACCGGGCCTCTGGAGGCCGGCCACCTCGAGGCTGACCCGCACCTCGTAGAGCTGGCGCATCAGGACGACATCGGGCAGGACCGGCTCGAAGCCTCCGTCGTCCGAGCGCTGGACGAGGCCGTCGGCCTGCAGGCGGACCAGCGCCTCCCGGACCGGCGTCCTCGACACACCCACGAGCTGGGCGAGGCGCTCCTCGGCGAGGCGCTCACCCAGGCGGAACGAACCGCTGAGGAGCCGACCCTTCAGGTCGCGGTACGCGAGGTCGCTCCGCAACCCCGAGGCCGACCGGGCTGTATACACGCTGGTGGAACGTAGGTACGGGGTGTTGCCCGCTCATGCCGTCCGCGTCAACGGCGTCCGACGATCGGCTGACGAGATGCTGTATACCGCCAGGGGCTCGAGCCCAGGCGGGCTCAGGGGTCGTGCGCGTCGGCGCCGGTCGACGCCGGGCCGATCGAGACGTGCGCCGCCACGACCCGCCAGCCGTCCGTGAAGCGGACCCAGGTCTGGGACTGGCGCCCCTCCGTGCCGTCCTCGAGGGTGAACTCGGTGGCGACCACTCCGAAGCCCGGACCGAACGTCTGCACCACCGTGTCGTGCAGGCGGCGCGGCGCCGTCTGGCGGGCGAGGGCACGGCGGAAGGCGACCACCGCCTCGCCACCGTGCTGCACGTCGGCGATGCCGTAGCGCACCGTCAGGGGCGAGGGCCAGAAGAGCACGTCGAGCACGTCGAGCTCGTTCGCCACCAGCGCGTCCTCGTACCGGTCGAACACGGCCCGCAGCTCGGCCACCGTGCCAGGCAGGTTGACCCCCGGATGGCCGTCCGCTCCCCCGACATCGTCCGGCCCGCCCTCGTGCACCCGGACGTTGTAGCCGGCCGGGGCCGGGTCCGTGGCCCCCCGACGGCCTGGTCGCCGCGACCCTGGGTCCGGCCGGGCCGGCCGGTACCGTCTGGGCCGATGGAAGTGGACCCCCGCCGGTCCCGCCGACGACGGAACTTCAGGATCGGCATGCTGTCGGTGGCCGCCGGCCTCTTGGCCGCGGCCGGAGCCGCCACGGCGGTGGCGGCCGTCGCCGGTACCTCCCAGAAGCCGGACTGGGATCTCCATCTGCGGGCCTCCGACGCCGACCCGGCCAGCCCGACGACGAGCACGAACGCCCCGACCGCCGGGGCCACGACGCCCACCACGGTCAACCCCCTCGTCCGCAAGGATCCGCTGCCGACGTCGATGCCCGACAAGCAGTTCGAGCTGCTCAAGGGCGGGTTGGGCTCGCTGCGCGACCACGCCGGCGAGCCCATGGTGGTCAACTTCTGGTACTCGACCTGCGCCCCCTGCCGCCAGGAGATGCCGGCCATCGAGTCGGTGCACGAGGCGCTCGGCGACAAGGTCGCCTTCGTCGGTCTGGCCGTCCGTGACGACGCCGCCTCCGCCCGGGACTTCGTCCAGGAGACCGGCGTGACCTACGAGATCGGCCTCGACCCGAGCGGCGTCCTGGCCGAGAGCTTCGGCCTCTTCTCGTTCCCCACCACCTTCCTGGTCGACGGTGAGGGTCACATCGTCACGCAGCACACCGGCGGGGTGACGGCGGCGCAGTTGCGCAAGCTCATCGACGACAACCTGCACTGACGCCGATGATCCAGGTCCACTTCGCGTATGCCTTCACCGCCGGTCTGGTGGCCGCCCTGAATCCCTGCGGGTTCCCGATGCTGCCGGCCTACCTGTCGTTCTTCATCGGAGCCGACGCCGCCGCCGGGCACATCGACGGGCCGGGCGGGTCACCGGGCCGGGAGAACACGCCCACCCGGGTGCTGCGGGCGCTGGGCGCCGGCGCCTCGGTGTCACTCGGCTTCTTCATCGTGTTCCTGGGGATCGGGCTGCCCATCGACGCCGGACTCGACTTCCTCTACGTGTGGGCCACCTGGCTGACGATCGCGATCGGGATCGGGCTCTTCGCCCTCGGCATCGCCATGGTCGTCGGCCGGGCCCCGAAGCTCGGCCTGCCCCGCCTCGACCGGGGCGGCCGCACGCGGACGGTGGGATCGATGGTCCTCTTCGGCATGTCCTACGCCATCGCCTCGCTCGGCTGCACGGTCGGACTGTTCCTCGTGGTCGTGCGGGGCACCGCCGAGCAGTCCAACCTCGCCTCCGGTGTGGCCGCCTTCGGCGCCTACGCCGCCGGGATGAGCGTCGTCTTGATGGCCCTCTCGTTGGCCCTGGCCTTCGCCCGCGAGGGGCTGGTCCGGGGAATGCGGTCGTTCTTGCGCTACTTCGACCGGGTCGCCGGCAGTCTGCTGGTGCTCGTGGGCGTCTACCTGGTCTCCTACGGGACGGTCGCCATCCGCGACGACACGAGCTCGACGAGCCCGATCACCTTCGTCGACAACCTCTCGGCCAGCCTGCAGACCTGGATCGCGGATCGCAGCACCGGTCTCGGTCTCGTGCTCGCCACGGTCGTGCTGGCCGGGTTGGCCTGGTCGCTCGTCCTGCGCAACGCCAAGACCTGACGCACGACGCCGGCGTCCGGAGGCAGCCCACCGCCGGAGCGTGCCCGGTACCGTCGGACCATGGGCGAAGGCATCGCGATCCGCCTCCGGTCGGTGACCAAGCGCTTCCCCGGGTCGAGCACCGATGCCGTCGGGTCGCTCGACCTCCAGCTGCAGGAAGGGACCGTCACGGCTCTGGTGGGGCCGTCGGGCTGCGGGAAGACCACCACGCTCAAGATGATCAACCGGCTCATCGAGCCGACCTCGGGCACGATCGAGCTGTTCGGTCGGGACATCCGCTCGTTGCCCGTCCACGAGCTGCGCCGGGGCATCGGTTACGTGATCCAACAGGCCGGCCTCTTCCCGCACCTGACCGTGGCCGGCAACATCGCCACGGTCCCCCGTCTCCTCCGGTGGGACAAGGCCCGGGTGGCACAACGCGTCGACGAGCTGGTCGACCTGGTCGGGCTGTTGCCCGAGATCCTCGACCGCTACCCCTCCCAGCTGTCCGGCGGGCAGCAGCAGCGGGTCGGTGTGGCCCGGGCCCTCGCCGCCGACCCGCCCGTGCTGCTCATGGACGAGCCTTACTCCGCCGTCGATCCCATCGTGCGGGCCCGCCTGCAGGACGAGCTGGCCGCCCTGCAACGCCGCGTCGGGAAGACGATCGTGCTCGTCACCCACGACATCGAGGAGGCGATCAAGCTCGCCGACCGCATCGCCCTGCTGAACGTCGGCGGGGTCCTCGAGCAGTTCGGCTCTCCCGACGAGCTCCTGCGGTCGCCGGCGGGACCCTTCGTCGAGCGGTTCCTCGGCCGGGAGCGGTCGCTTCGGCGCCTTGCGCTCCTCACGGCCGGTGCCGCCCCGCTCGAACCGGTCGACCCTGGAGACTCGGGGGTCGAGCTCGACGGTCTGCCCGTCGTCGGCGCCCGGGCGCCGTTGCGGGAGGTGCTCGACGCGCTCGTGACCAACCCCGGCGACCGCGTCGCGGTCGTCGACGGTGACGGTCGGCCGTTGGGGACGATCACCATGGCCGGCCTGCGACTGGTCCTCGACGGTGCCGGCCTGCCGGAGGCGCTCGAAGGCCAGGCCGACGAGCCGGCCGGAACGGTGCCCTCGTGAACAGCGACTCACTCATCTGGTGGGACTGGGTCGGTCGGCACGGTCACGACATCTGGGTGGCCACGCTCGAGCACCTCCAGCTCACCTTGATCGCCGTGGGCGTGGGCCTGCTGCTCTCGATCCTGTTGGCCGCCATCTCGCTGCGCTGGCGGTCGACGTACTGGTTCATCGCCGGGACGGCGGGCGTGCTCTACACGATCCCGAGCCTGGCCCTCTTCGCCTTCCTCGTCACCTGGACCGGGTTCACCACCCTCACCGCCGAGATCGGGCTCGTCAGCTACACGCTGCTGATCCTCCTGCGGAACATCGTGGAAGGGCTCGACGGCGTACCGCCCGACGTCAAGGAGGCCGCCGAAGCGATGGGCTACCGGCCCACCCCCCGGTTCTTCGCCGTCGATCTGCGCCTGGCCACGCCGGCGATCATGACCGGGCTGCGGATCGCCACGGTCACCACCATCGGGCTGGTGACGGTTACCGGTCTGATCGGCCAAGGCGGCTACGGGTCGTTCATCGACGCCGGGTTGAAGCGCAACTTCTCGACGGAGGTCATGGTCGGGGCCGGTCTGTCGGTGGTGATGGCCATCATCCTCGACGGCATCCTCGTGGCCATCGGGTGGGCCCTCACGCCGTGGCTGCGGGCCGGGAAGACGTCTCGCCGAGACCGGACGAGCCGCCCCGCGCTCCCGGAACCGGAGCCGGCCGACCTGGTGGGCCAGGTCGGCTGATGGGCTCACTGCACGCCTTCTTCACGTTCCTGGGCGACGGTGACCACTGGGTGGGACCGCACGGCATCCCCCACCGGACCTACGAGCACCTCCGACTCTCGCTGACGGCGATCGCCATCAGCGCCGCCATCGCCATGCCCCTCGCCGCCTGGCTCGGCCACATACGACGGGGCGGTGTCGTCGCCCAGTGGATGCTCAACATCGGCCGGGCCGTGCCGTCGCTGGCGATCCTCGCCATCGTCTTCCGGGTCAGCCTGCAGTGGGGCTTCGGGCTCGGCTTCTGGCCCGTCGTCCCCGCCCTCGTCGCCCTCGGGATCCCGCCGCTGTTCGCCAACACCTACGCCGGCGTCGCCGGGGTCGACCCGACGGTCATCGAGGCCGCCAAGGGCATGGGGTTCCGGCCGGGCCAGGTGCTGACCAAGGTCGAGATCCCGAACGCCCTGCCGCTCGCCCTCGCAGGGCTCCGGGTCGCCTCCCTCCAGGTGATCGCCACGGCCACCCTCGGTGCCTATGTCGCCTTCGACGCCCTGGGTTCGTTCATCAACGAGGGGTTCCGACAGCAGGATCCGGGCAAGTTGCTCACCGGCTCGGTGGCGGTCGCCCTGTTGGCTCTGGCCTTCGACGGGGGACTCGGCCTTGCCGCCCGTCGTGCGAGCCCGTGGCGGCGGATCGATCGGCGGGTTACGACGGCTGACGATCCCATCGAATCGGTGTAGAACCGACGCACAAACCTGAGAGAAGGACGCCACGTGAGACGCCCCAACACATCCGTTCCGTTCAAGGCAGCCATGGCGCTGCTCGGCACCCTCGCCCTCGTCGCCACGGCGTGCGGGAGCAGCAGCAAGTCGTCGACCAGCTCGGCCGCGTCGGCCCCGGCCATCACCATCGGCGCGCAGGACTTCGGCGAGTCGGCGATCCTGGCCCAGATCTACAAGCAGGGCCTGGAGGACAAGGGCTACAAGGTCGACGTTCAGAAGCTCGGTGGCTTCCGGGACCTCGAGGTCACCGCCTTCGACAAGAAGACGATCAACTTCGCGCCGGAGTACGCGGCATCGATGCTCGAGTTCCTCAACGGCAAGAAGGGTGAGGCCTCCGGCGACGTCGACGCCACGGTCACCAAGCTGCAGACGTACCTCGCTCCCAAGGGGCTCGTCGCCACCGACGCCAGCAAGGCCGTCGACACCAACGCCTTCGTGGTCACGAAGGCGACCGCCGACAAGTACGGGCTCAAGTCGCTGTCCGACCTCGCCTCCAAGGGCCAGAGCCTGACGCTGGGCGGCCCCGCCGACTGCGCCACCAATGCGTTCTGCATCCCGGGCCTCAAGTCGAAGTACGGCCTCGACCTCTCGGCCAAGTTCAAGTCGCTGGAGACCGGCCAGGTCGCCCCGGCCCTCGACGCCGGCCAGATCGACGTGGCCCTGCTGTTCTCGACCGACAGCACGATCAAGACCAAGAACTACGTGCTGCTGACCGACGACAAGTCGATGCTGGCGGCCGACAACGTGGTGCCGGTGGTGACCACCGATCTCGGTAGCAACGCCGACCTGGCCAAGGCGATCAACGCCATCAGCGCCACGCTGACGACCCAGAAGCTGATCGACATGAACGAGCGCTACGACGTCCAGAAGGACGACGAGGCCGTGATCGCCAAGGACTACCTCACCAGCGAGCACCTGATCGGCTGACGCCCTGCCAACCGGACCGAACCGGGTGCGTCACAAGCCCATTTCGGGCGTCTGGCGCACCCGGTTCGCATCCCGAGGGGTGGCTCAGAGGACGGTGGCGCCCCGGAGGTAGGGCCGGACCGCATCGGGCACCCCGATGGTCCCATCCGGGTGGCGGTGCGTCTCGACCAGCGCGGCCCACACCCGGGGCCACGCCAGCGCCGAGCCGTTGAGGGTGTGGGGGTGCTCGGTGCCCCGGCCCTCGGCCGGCTTGAAGCGGGTCGCGGCCCGGCGGGCCTGGAAGTCGCCGTACCAGGACACCGACGACACCTCCAGCCACTGCTCGCAGCCGGGGGCGTAGACCTCGAGGTCGAAGGTCCGCCGGCTGCCGAAGCCGAGGTCGCCGGCGCACAGGTCGAGCACGCGGAAGTGCAGTCCCAGCTCACCGAGCAGGCTCTCCGAGCGGGCGAGGATCTCGGCGTGGACATCGGGCGCCTGGGCCGCGGTGCAGTAGGCCATCAGCTCGACCTTGTCGAACTCATGGGTCCGCAGCACACCTCTCGTATCGCGACCCGCGGCGCCCGCCTCCCGGCGGAAGCAGGGCGTGTAGGCGGTGTAGCGGAGCGGGAGGGCGGCCTCGTCGAGCACCTCGCCGGCGTGCATCGAGGTCAGGGGCACCTCGGCCGTGGGGATGGCCCAGAGATCGTCGCGTTCCAGGTGATAGGCCTCGTCGGCGAACTTCGGCAGGTGGCCGGTGGCGATCATCGTCTCGGTTCGCACCATCGTCGGGGGACGGATCTCCTCCCAGGCGTCGGCGTGCCGGTCCAGGGCCAGTTGGGTGAGGGCCCGCAGGAGGCGGGCGCCGTCGCCGCGGAACATGTTGAACATCGAGCCTGACATCCGCACGGCCCGCTCAGGGTCGAGCCAGCCCCGGGCGGCGCCGATCTCCCAGTGCGGCAGGCGCTGGTCGTCGGACCAGGCCGGCTCCGGACCGGACACCCGCACGACCACGTTGGCCTCGGGACCGGCGCCGTCGGGCGCGTCCTCCGCCGGGAGGTTGGGGATGCCCAGCAGCACCGTCCGCAGCTCCGCCGCCAGGCGGGCGGCCTCGGCGTCGGCCGGGGCCTGGGCCGCGCCGACGGCCCGACTCTCGGTGGCGAGACGGTCGGCGGCCTCGGCGTCACCGCCCCGCCGGGCCTCGGCCACCGCGCCCGACAGGCGCCTCACCTCGGCCCGCAGCCGCTCCGCCTCGGCCAGGGCGGCGCGATGGTCGCGGTCGAGGGCGGCGGCACGGTCGAGATCGGTGAGGTCGATGTGCCGGCGCCCCAAGGCGCCTCTCACCTCGTCGATCTCGTCGCGGAGCAGCTTGACGTCGAGCACCGGGCGACCGTAGCGGGGTGACGCCGGGGCACCCCGTGACAAAGGGTGCGCCAGGTCCCTAGCCCGAAGGCTCGCGGGGTGCCGGGCCGGCATCGGCCAGCTGCTGTTGCACCTCGTCCCAGGTGAGGGTGGGCTCGTCGGCAGGCCCGGACGGCCGCCGGTACCGCACCGGGCGGCTGGAGGGCGGTTCAGGCCAGGCGCCGGCGGGCGCCCGGCGGTCGAGCTGCACCCCCCGGACGCGGTCGTCCTCCTGGGCCCGGGTCGCGAACCGGATGAAGAGGCAGGCGATGATCACCCAGAGATAGGTGCCGGCCACCACCTTCATGATGGTCGCCGCCAGCTGCTGGTCCTCGATGGGGGTCATACCGAGGATGCGACCGGCGTGGTTGTACGACTTGTAGGCCACGGTCTCGCTGAAGACCAGGATCCCGGCGGGAACGGTGGGCACGACCGACTGCAGGAACAGGTAGCCCGCCTGCACCAGGAGGGTGAAGCGCAGCTCCGGCAGCGGCGAGCAGATGCCCATCCACATGTTGAGCGCGACCGCCACGACCAGGAAGTGCAGGCTGTAGTGGAACCAGGAGTACTTGACCGACAAGGCCACCACCGCCGGCCAGTGGCTGAAGACGACGACGACGTTGAAGAAGATCGTGGCCGGCACCACCCGGGTGGTCCACCGCACGACGCGGTAGCCACGCCCGTTGCCGATGACCAGACGGGCCAGCCAGGTGGGTGTGGCCAGCAGCGCCATGGGCGGGAGCACGAAGGACAAGAGCAGGTGCTGGGCCATGTGGACGCTGTAGAGGTACTTCTCGCCGATATCGTGCATCGGCCAGTCGGCCGCCACCTCCAGCGTCACCATGGCGGCGACGAACCACCGGACCTGCGCCTTGGTGACGATCACCTCGTCGTCCTGGGTGGCGGTCGGCCCGATGACCCGGATGGCGTAGGCGTACATCCCGATCAACCCGACGACCAGCGCCCACACCTCGGGGTGCGGGTGCCACCGCCAGATGTTCACGGCGGCAAAGAGCGTCATGTCAGTGGGTGTACCGGGCGATCGGCGGTCGCTCGTCGAGTGGCTGCGTGACCGAGTCGTGGCCGAAGAGGTGGAACGTGGACATGACGATGAGGTACACGAAGACCGCCAGGAAGACGCCGGCGAAGAACACGCGGCGGAAGAGGTGGCTGTCGAAGCGCAGGTGCATGAAGAACGCGGTGACCACCCCGAACTTGGTGGCCATCAGGAGCAGCATGATGACGAAGGCGATGCCACTGACCTCGAAGTGGTACGGGATGAAGATCTCGATGCTGGTGAACACCATCAGCACCAGCGCGACCTTGACGTACTCGAAGTCGGACGGGTGCCGGTGGGCGTTCTCGTCCGGGGGGGCGATGTGCTCCGGCTCCAGCGTTGCCGTCATCGTGGCTCCTAGGGCTTGATCAGGTAGACGACGGTGAAGATCACGATCCACACCACGTCCACGAAGTGCCAGTACAGGCCGACGATCTCCACCGTCTCCGACTTCTCGGTCGGAAGCTTCCCCCGCAGGGACAGCGTGTACAAGCTGAGCAGCATGATGATGCCGAGCGTGACGTGCACGCCGTGGAACCCGGTCAAGGCGTAGAAGGCCGAGCTCTGCAGGTTGGTGGTGAAGCCCATGCCTTCGTGGACGAAGGTCGTGAACTCGTAGACCTGCCCGGCCACGAAGGCCGAGCCGAGGGTGGCGGTGGTCAGGATCCAGGTTCGAGCCCGGCGATGCTCGCCCCGCTGGATGGCCGCCAGCGCCAGCACCATCGTGAGCGAGCTCATGACCAGGACGAACGACGACACCGACGTGAACGGGATGTCGTAGAGGCTGGAGACCTTGGGGCCCTTCAAGACCGGCTTGGCCCGGTCGATCAGGAAGACCGAGATCAGGCCACCGAAGAGCAGGCACTCGGAGCCGAGGAAGCACCACATCCCGAGCTTCTCGTTGGAGACACCGGTGCTGGTCGGGTGAGCGTCGTGGGCGGGAGCGGGCAGGGCGGCGTCGGTCATGCCTCGTCCTCGCGCGTGTCGACGGCGTCGTCGGTCCCGGCACCCACGAGGGCCGGTTCGGGCTCGGGGGCGTGGGGCTCGGGTTCGTGCGGCTCGGCGTGGTCCTCCCCGTGCCCGGCGTCGGGATCGACGGAGGGCTCGAGGGCGAAGCCGTAGATCCCGGCGAACAGCACGATCGCGCCGACCCCGGTGATCCAGTACGAGTACAGCAGGCCGTAGGCGATGAGCGGCAGGCCGAGGGCCACCACCAGCGGCCAGTACGAGGGCGAGGGCAGGTGGATGTCGGTCGGCGGCGTCTCGGCGATGAACGTCTCGGCGTGCTCCCGCCGGGTGACCCGGTTGTCGGCGCCGATCTCGTACTTCCGGTGCCACCACTCGTCGAGCTGCGTGACCGTGGGCTCGATGTCGAAGTTGTGCGGCGGGGGCGGGGAGGAGGTGGCCCACTCGATGGTGCGGGCGTCCCACGGGTCGGGATCGGTCACCACGTTCTTGCGGCTCTTGATGACGTTGTAGAGGAACACGAGGAAGCCGAGGGCGATGATGAAGGCCCCGATGCTGGACAGGAGGTTGACGAGATCCCAGCCCATCCCCTCGGGATAGGTGGAGACCCGTCGGGGCATGCCCTCGATGCCGGCGAGGTGCATCGGCCCGAACGTGAGGTTGAACCCGACGAACCAGGTCCAGAAGTGGAGCTTGCCGATCTTCTCGTCGAGCATGCGCCCGAAGACCTTGGGCCACCAGTAGTAGAAGCCGGCGAAGATGCCGAAGATCGAGCCACCGAAGAGCACGTAGTGGAAGTGGGCGACGATGTAGTACGTGTCGGTCTGCTGCCAGTCGGCCGGCGAGACGGAGTGGGTCACGCCCGACAGGCCGCCGATGGTGAACTGCGACACCAGGCCGATGGCGAAGAGCATGGCGGTCGTGTACTTCAGCTTGCCG
>DASXLH010000236.1:0-5039 GCA_036496335.1 Acidimicrobiales bacterium | reverse complement strand
CCCCGCCGCCGAGCTCCCGGCAGTGGCTCTGGCCACCGGCGCCGAGCTGGTGCTGCGCAGCGCCGCCCGGGGCGAGCGGACCGTGGCCGCCGGCGACTTCTTCGAGGGCTACTTCACCACCGCCCTGGCCGACGACGAGATCCTCACCGCCGTGCGCTTCCCGGTGGCGGCGGCGGGAACGGGGGCCTGCTTCGCCGAGGCCGCCCGGCGCCACGGCGACTTCGCCATGGTTGGCGTCGCCGCCTCGCTCCAGCTCGACGGAGGGACGATCGCCGACGCCCGGCTAGCGCTGATCGGCGTGAGCGACGTCCCGGTGCGGGTCGGCGAGGCCGAGGCCGAGCTGGTGGGCCAGGCCCCTACCTCGGCCGCCTTCGACGCCGCCGTGGCGGCGGCGGTCCGCGGCCTCACCCCACCGAGCGACGTCCATGCCTCGGCCGCCTACCGCCGCTCGGTGGCCGGCGTGCTCGTCCGGCGGGCCCTCGACGGCGCCGCCGCTGCCAGCGGAGGGAACGGGAAGTGAGCGAACCGCTCGACATCGACTTGGTCGTGAACGGCCAGCCCCGTACCGGGCGGGCCGAGGCTCGCCGGACGTTGGCCGACTTCCTGCGCGACGACCTGCAGCTCACCGGCACGCACGTCGGCTGTGAGCACGGCGTGTGCGGGGCCTGCACGGTCCTCCTCGACGGTGAGCCGGTGCGCTCCTGCCTCATGTTCGCCGTGCAGGCGGGCGGAGCCGAGGTCACCACCATCGAGGGCGTCACCGGGCCGGAGGGGGCGATGAACCCGCTGCAGGACGCCCTCTGGTCGAGCCACAGCTTCCAGTGCGGCTTCTGCACGCCCGGCTTCGTCATGCAGGCCACGGCGCTGCTGGCCGAGCAGCCCGACGCCGACGAGGCCACCATCCGGGCGGCGCTGTCGGGCAACATCTGCCGCTGCACCGGCTACGAGAGCATCATTGACGGCGTGCTGCGGGCGGCAGGGCACGACGTGGCGTCGGGCCACTGAGCCCTCGAGCACCCGGGAGACATCGTGGAGCAGGTAGTCGCGGAGCGGTACACCGGAGCCAGGGTCAAGCGCTCGGAGGACCAGCGGATCCTCACCGGCCGGGGGCGCTACGTCGACGACGTCCAGCTTCCCGGCATGCTCCATGCCGCCTTCGTGCGCAGCACCATCGCCCACGGTCGGATCACCGGGCTCGACGTCGAGGAGGCCCGGGCCCTCCCTGGCGTCGTGGCCGTGCTCACCGGCGAGGAGCTCGAGGCCATGGTCGAGCCCGGCGCGGTCGGCATGGCCGCCGCCATGGGTGGGGCCCGCGGGCCGGCGTTCACCTTGCTCTGCACCGACAAGGTCCGACTGGTGGGCGACCCGGTGGTGCTGGTCGTGGCCGAGAGCCGCTACGTGGCCGAGGACGCCTGCGAGCTCATCGAGGTCGACTACGAGGATCTGCCGGCCGTCGCCTCGGCCGAGGCGGCCCTCGATCCGTCCAACCACCCGATCTTCGAGGACCTGGGCAGCAACGTCATGCCGGTGGCGCCCCCGAACATCTATGGCGACGTCGAGGGCGCCTTCGCCCGGGCCGACCGGGTGATCTCGGCTCATCTCCGCCAGCACCGCCACCAGAACGTGCCCATGGAGGGCCGGGCGGTGGTGGCGTCGTTCGACCCGTTGACCGGCCAGCTCACCGTCCACGCCGCCACCCAGGGCGTGCACATGGTCCGCTCGACCATGGCCAAGCGGCTCGGCCTCGAACCGACCGACGTGCGGGTCGTGGCCGAGGAGATCGGCGGCTCGTTCGGGCTCAAGTTCGGCACGAGCCGGGAGGAGATCGCGGTGGCGGTCGCCTCCCGCCACCTGGGCGTGCCGGTCAAGTGGATCGAGGACCGCAACGAGAACCTCACCGTCTCGGGCCAGGCCCGGGAGGAGAGCTTCGAGGTGGAGGCGGCCGTCACCAACGACGGGGTCGTCCTCGGCCTGAAGGTGAAGATGCTCCTCGACTCCGGCGCCTACCCGGGGATGGGCGGGATGCTGGCCGGGATCATCCAGGGCATGATCCCCGGGCCCTACAAGATGCAGGGGCTCTCCTTCGAGTCGACGGTGGCCATCACCAACAAGGCCAGCTACGTCGCCTACCGGGGCCCGTGGGCGGCCGAGACCTGGGTGCGCGAGCGCCTGTTCGACATGATCGCCGCCGAGCTCGGCATCGACCCCTACGAGCTGCGCCTGCGCAACGTGGTCACCGACGGCGAACCCCCGCTCACCATGGTGACCGGCCGGCCCCTCACCGGGGTCACCGCCCGCCAGTCCCTCGAGCACATGGCCCAGCGGGTCGACTTCGCCGAGTTCCGTCGCCGCCAGGCCGCCGCCCGGGAGGAGGGCCGCTACCTGGGCCTGGGCATGGCCACCTACATCGAGGCCGCCCCCGGTCCCCGGGCGGAGGGCGGACCGGCCCTCGGCTCGGAGCAGATCCGGGCCCGGCTGGAGGCCGACGGCACGGTCAGCGTGTTCACCGGCCAGATGCCCCACGGGCAGGGCCACCAGACCACGCTGGCCCAGATCGCCGCCGACGAGTTCGGGGTGCCCTTCGAGGACGTCAAGGTCGTGGTCGGCGACACCGATGCGGTGCCGTCCGGCATGACCGGGGGGAGCCGCTCGGCCACCCTGGCCGGGGGTGCCTCCCTCACCGTGGCCCGGGCCCTGAAGGGTCGGGTGCTCGACCTGGCCGGCCACCTGCTCGAGGCCAGCGCCGCCGACCTGGAGCTGGTCGACCGTACGGTCGCCGTCAAGGGCGTCCCGACCAGCGCCCTGCCGCTGGCGGCCATCGCCGCCGCCGCGGCCGAGCCCGGGCGCTTCCCGGCCGAGGTCGACACCAGCCTCGACGTCGCCATCGTCTACGACGGCGGCAAGGGGGGCTGGTCGGGCGGCACCCACTGCGCCCAGGTGGAGGTCGACGTGGCCACCGGACTGGTGCACATCGACCGCTACGTGGTGGTCGAGGACTGCGGCGTGCTCATCAACCCGGCCATCGTCGAGGGCCAGGTGCGGGGCGGCGTGGCCCAGGGCGTGGGGGCCGTGCTCCTCGAGCGCTCCGCCTACGACGACAACGGCCAGTTCCTGGCCGGCAGCTTCATGGACTACCTGCTGCCGACGGCCATGGAGGTGCCCCGCATCGAGATCGAGCACCTGGAGACGGTGCCGCTCGACGCCGACGTCAACTTCCGGGGCGTGGGCGAGGGCGGGATGATCGTCACGCCGCCCACCATCGGCAACGCCATCGCCGATGCCCTCTCGCCGTTCGGGGTGCAGATCCTCGAGCAGCACCTGCCCCCGAACCGGATCCTCGAGCTCATCGGCACCATCGACCCCGAGTAGCGGGTCCTAGCGTGAGAAGACCATGAGCACCCTGCTGCTGCTCGACGGCAACTCCCTCACCTACCGGGCCTTCTTCGCCCTCCCGACCGACATGTCGACCGCCTCCGGGCAGGTCACCAATGCCGTGTTCGGGTTCACGTCGATGCTGGTCAACCTGCTGCGCGACCACCGCCCGACGGCGCTGGCGGTGGCCTGGGACCGGCCCGAACCCACCTTCCGGCACACCGAGGAGCCCAGCTACAAGGCCCAGCGGGAGGAGGCGCCCGACATCCTGCGCCAGCAGCTGGGCCTGGTCCGCCAGGTGTGCGAGGCGCTGCGCATCCCCATGATCGAGGCGCCCGGCTACGAGGCCGACGACATCATCGCCACGCTGGCCACCCAGGCCCGCGACCGGGGCGACGACGTGGTCATCGTCACCGGCGACCGCGACAGCTACCAGCTGGTCGAGGACCCGCACGTCAAGGTCCTCTACAACCGTCGAGGCGTGTCCGACTACGCCTTCTACGACGAGGCCGGCATCAAGGAGCGCACCGGCGTCACCCCGGCCGAGTACCCGCAGTACGCCGCCATGCGGGGCGATCCGTCCGACAACCTGCCGGGCGTTCCCGGGGTGGGGGAGAAGACGGCCGCCAAGCTCATCAACACCTACGGCGGGCTCGACGGGATCTTCGCCAACCTCGACCAGCTCACCCCCAAGCTGCGGGAGAGCCTGGGCGCCAGCGAGGACCAGGTCCGGCGCAACCTCCGTCTGATGATCCTCGACCGGGAGGTGCCGCTCGAGGTCGGGATCGACGACCTCCAGCGGGTGCCCTTCGACGGCGACGAGGTGCACAAGGTCTTCAACTTCCTCGAGTTCCGCACCCTCTACGAGCGGCTGGTGGAGGCGGTGGCCGACGACCACGAGCTGCCCCCGGCGGTGTCGGCTGGCGCCCTCGAGTGCGAGACGTCGGTGGTGGCCACCGCCGCCGAGGCGGTGGCCCTGCTCGACGGGCTGGTGAGCGAGTCGACCGACGTGATGGTGCCGGTGGCGGCGGCCTGGGAGAGTGCGCCCGGGCGGTCGCCGATCGCCGGTCTGGCCCTGGCCGGCGTCGGCGGGGGAGCGGCCCGGGTCGACGACTGTGTCACCGCCGCCTGGATCCCGGGCGACGTGCTGCGGGAGCCGGCCGTGCTCGACGCCCTCCGGCGCCTGGTCGCTCCCGGCGGCCGACCGGTCGCCACCCACGGGGCCAAGGCGCTCATGCGCTCGCTGCTGGCCCTCGACGTCGACGTCCGCACCCTCGACATCGACACCGAGGTGGCCTGCTACCTGCTCGACCCGGCCGACGCCTCCTACCTGCCGGCCGATCTGCTGCTGCGCTACGTCGGGCTCACCCTGGCGGCCGGCGGGGGCTCGGTGGTGCAGGAGGGGATGCTCGACCTCGACGGGCGGGGCGACGACCTGCCGTCGGAGACCGGGCGGCTGGCGGCGGCGGTGGGCCGGATCGCCCCGGCCGTGACCGAGGCGCTCACCAGCCAGGGCCTGCGCGACCTCTACGACCGCATCGAGCGACCCCTGGTGCGAGTGCTGGCCCGCATGGAGCACCTGGGCGTGGCCGTCGACGCCGCCTACCTCCGCGAGCTCAACGACCGGCTGGCCACCGAGGCGGCCGAGCTGGAGGTGGCCATCCAGG
>DASXLH010000235.1:0-4382 GCA_036496335.1 Acidimicrobiales bacterium | reverse complement strand
GTGGTCGAGGCTCCCGAAGTTCCCGATCGGACGGCCGTCGTCTCCCCGGGGTGGCCCGCCGGCGTCCTCGTACCCGAGGGCGGCGATGGCGGCGCCGCCGGCCCGCATGTCCGAGGCGTACAGGAGCCCGCAGAGGTGCAGAGCCGGGTCGTCGCCCAGCGGGCCCGGGATGCGCCCCCACCATCGGACCACCGGCGCTTCCACGTCGATCGACCGGAGCTCGAACTCGGGACCCCACCCGGGCGGATGGTCGGGAGCGGCGACCTCCTCGGGGCCGGGTACGCCGGGGGGCATGTCATGGTCGTACGTCCCGCCCGGCTCCTCGGTGTGGAAGGACGCGAGCATGGCGAAGATCGACCGGCCGTCCTGGCGGACGTCGATCCGCCGGCTGGCGTAGGTGCGCCCGGCCCGGACCCGCTCGACGTGGATGTCGAGAGGAAGCTCGGGCTGGCCTCGACGCAGGAAGTAGCAGTGTGCCGAGTTCGCGAGCAGGCCGGGCTCGACGCTGAGCGAGGCCGCCCGGAGGGCCTGGCCGGCCACCTGGCCGCCGTAGATGTCGGTGCGGTTGGAGCCCGGTGGGGTCCACGCCCGCCACACGTCGTCGCCGATCGATTCGAGCTCGAGGATCTGGGCCACTCCCATGGTCGGCGGAGCTTACGAGGGCGCTTCGCACCGGCCATCGGCCGCCGGGCGTCAGGGCTCGATGAAGATGCACTCCCCAGGGCAGTCCTCGGCGGCGTTCAGGACGCCTCGCTCGAGCGCCGGCTTCACCGTCACCAGCCCACCGGCGCCGCCGGGGTCGTTGCGGGTGCCGTGCTCGTCGCGCACGTAGGAGATGCCATCCTCGAGGATGGTGAAGACCTCCGGACAGTCGTCGACGCAGAGGCCGTCGCCGGTGCACAGGTCCTGGTCGATCCACACCTTCATGCTCGGCTCATCCGCCTCACCTCTCGCTCGACACCCAGGGTACGGCGCCACGGAGGGGTGTGAAGCCCTCCACGACCGGCCAGTGGTCCGGCAGGGGTCTGGCGCCCATCGATCCCCCGAGGGCCCATGACGGGTACACAGGCGAGGTGACCGGCAAGCGGAGACGTCTCCCGCCCGGCCTGCGCCGTCTCGTCACGGTCCTGCTGTTCTTCCTCGTCCTGCACTACCTGCTCGTCCCGCAGCTGTCCGGGGCGAGGTCGAGCATCAAGCAGATCTCGGACCTGAACCCTCTGCTGATCTTCGCCGGCGTGCTGGCCGAGGTGGGTTCGTTGTGCGCCTACGCCCAGCTGGCCCGCACGCTGATCCCGCGGGCCGGCCGGCCGAGCTTCGCCACGGTGCTGCGGGTCCAGCTCGCCACCTTGGCGACCAGCCACGTCGTGCCGGGCGGCAGCGCGGCCGGCACGGCCCTCGGGTACCGGCTCTTCCGGCGCTCGGGCGTGGCGGCCGTCGACGCCGGCTTCCTCCTGGGTGCCCTCGGCGTCGGCTCGGCCGCCGTCCTCAGCGCCCTGCTCTGGGCGGCGCTGGTGATCTCGATCCCGTTCCGCGGAGCCAACCCGGAGTACGTGGGGGCGGCGATCGTCGGGGCGGTGATCGTCGGCGGCTTCGGGCTGATCGTGATCGCCATGTCCCGAGGCTCCGCCGCCGTCGACCGCCTCGTCGGGATCGCCGCGAGGCATCTCCACTTCATCGACCCGGACTCGCTGTCGGCCTTCCTGCACGACCTGGTGGAGCGGTTCCAGCGGCTGGCGACCCAGCCCAAGGTGGTGCTGCGGGCCGTCGCGTGGGCCCTGCTCCAGTGGCTGGCCGACGCCGCCTCGCTCTGGATCTTCCTCGCCGCCCTGGGCGTGCACCTGGCACCCGACGCGCTCATCATCTCGTTCGGGTTGGCCAACATGTCGGCGGCGATCCCGTTGACGCCGGGAGGGATCGGCATCTACGAGGCGGTCCTCACCTCGAGCCTGGTCGGCTTCGGCGTGCCCCGCGCCCAGGCCCTCATCGCCGTGCTGGCGTACCGCTTCTTCGCCTTCTGGCTCCCGATCCCGATCGGCGCGGTCGCCTACCTCTCCGCCGAGGCGGCCGAGCCGGCCGAGCGGACCGTGGTCCTCGATGCCGCGTACGCCGAGTCGTCCTCTCAGGTCGAGGATCCGCGCTCGTGGATCCGTCGGCACGGGTTGCGGATGGCCGGTCGACCAGGTGCCGACCGGGGCGATGCCGACGTGACCGACGCCGATCACCCCGAAGCCGGCCGGCCGGAGGCCGATCGCCCCGAGGGCTGAACGTCGGCGGGGGCTAGCGTCCGCCACCGCTGATCGAGCAAGGGGACGATATGGACTTCACCGACAAGGTCGTGTTCGTGACCGGCGCCAGCCGCGGCATCGGCGAGTACATCGCCTACGAGTTCGCCAGCCTGGGGGCCGACGTCGCATTGATGGCGAAGAGCTCCAACGACGCCCGCCACAAGGTCTTCGGCGGCACCGTCGAGGAGACGGCCGAAAAGGTCGAGAGCTACGGACGACGGGCGCTGGCGATCCAGGGCGACGTATCGCTGGAACCCGACGTGAACGCCGCCTTCGAGGCGACCATGGACGCCTTCGGGCGCTGCGACATCCTGGTCAACAACGCCGCCGTGTCCTACGTCTCGCCCTTCCTCGAGCTGTCGGTCAAGCGGTGGCAGATCCTGCTCAACGTCAACGTCCTCGGGCCGGTGATGCTGGCCAAGGCGTTCCTGCCGCAGATGCTGGAGCGGGGCGACGGCCGGATCGTCAACATCACCTCTGGGGCGGGACGCATGCAGCAGAACCCCGGCGCGATGGCCACCAACGTGGCCGGCGGCGGCGGCCAGGGCGGGCTGGTGATGGGCGAGGCCAGCTTCGGTCAGGCGGGGCAGGGCCTGGGCGACAGCCTTCTGGCCTACGGCACGTCGAAGGCCGCCCTCAACCGCTTCACGGTTGGCCTGGCGCAGGAGACCGCCGGCCAGGGCGTGGGCGTCAACGGGCTGGGCGTCAGCGCCGTCACTCCCGCCTACCGCTACACGCTCCCCAACGCCGACTACTCGACCAACGAGCTCGAGGAGGCGCCGGCCCAGGTCACCTGCTGGCTGGCCAGCCAGCCGGCCGAGGCGACGGGCAACATCTACGAGCAGGGCGAGGTCATCGGCGACCTGCGGGCGCAGGGCATCGTTCGTCCCAAGGTCGATCCGACCTGACCCCACCCGCCCCGACGCCCGAATTGGGTGCCGTGGAAGCACGATCGATACCTCCGCGGCACCCAGTTCGGCGACGGCGGGGTCTACGGGCGGGGATCAACAGCTAGACCTCGTCGTTGACCCGGATGCCCAGCGCCCCGAACAGGGCCAGGGCGGCGGGCACGATCTGATCGCTGCCGAGCGTGACGCCCCGCAGCGCCTCCGCGCCCGTGATCCGCTCGAGCGTCGAGCCTTGCAGCGATGCACCGGCGAGGTCGCACTTCGAGAGGTCGACTCCCGACAGGTCGCAGCCCACCAGCCGGGCCGCGGGCAGCTGGGCGCCGCCGAAGTCGGCATCGGACAGATCGCAGTCCTCGAGCTCGGCCCGCTCCCACGTCGACATGCGGAAGTTGGCACCGTCGGCCCGGCACCCGACGAGAGCCACGTCGGCGTACTTGACCGCCGCGCCCTGCAGGCCCGAGAGGCGGCAGCTGCGGAGCTCGACGCGGGTCAAGGTGCAACCGTCCAGGACGACGCCGGACAGGTCGGAGTCGACGATCACGCAGTCGACCAGCCGGCACCGTCGCAGCTCGGCGCCGGTGAGACGGACGCCGACGAGACGGCATCCCAGCAGGTGGGCGTGCTCCACCACGAGGCCGGACAGGTCGCCGGTGAGGATCGCCTCGGCGATCTCGGCCTCGTCCTCGAGCGTCGCCTCACTCGTGGTCAGGTCCGAGGCAAGGCGGGGTCGGGCGCGCTCGACGGGCTTGGCCATCGCCGCCACCGTAGGGCGGCACGTGCTCGCCGGCGCTGGTAGCAAGTCGGCGTGCCCGACGCCTTCGCCCCGCTGCACGGTCTCCGCGTGCTCGACCTCACCCGGGCCTTCCCCGGTGGCTACTGCACCCTGCTGTTGGCCGACCTCGGTGCCGATGTGCTCAAGCTGGAGGCCCCCGGCTCGGGCGACCCGCTCCGGGCCGCGGCGGGGGAGGGTCCGGCGCCCGCCCACGTCGGTCTCAACCGTGGGAAGCGGTCGATGACGCTCGACTCGCGGGGTGCAGCCGGCCTCGAGGTGCTCCGACGGTTGGTGGCCGGAGCCGATGTCCTGGTGGAGTCGGCCCGTCCCGGAACGATGGCGGCCGCCGGCTTCGGGCCCGAGGAGGGCCTGCGCGTCAACCCCGCTCTGGTGTGGGCGTCGATCACCGGCTTCGGG
>DASXLH010000234.1:0-8065 GCA_036496335.1 Acidimicrobiales bacterium | reverse complement strand
CTTGGCCGGGGGCTCGGCGTTCTGCGTGGTGCCTTCGAGCGTGCTCATCGCACGTCCCTCGCTTCCCGATCGGTCTCCAGGGGTGGGGCATGCTCAATGACGTCGGGTCTCCCCGAGTGAGGCCGCGAAGTCGTGGTCATGGTTCCCCCTGCTGGTTCGGCCGAGAGGATACGTATGGGCGCGACCACCTGCCGTCTTCGCCCGTCCCGGAGCCGGCGTGGATGTGATTCCCTACGGACCATCATCCAAGGAGACCGCCTTGCCTGAGCCCGAGATCGCGGACGCTGTGAGCCCGGGTCCCACGGCGATCCAGCGGTGGGTGCCGGGAGCGCGGGTGGCCCGCACCTACAAGCGCGTCTGGCTGCGGCCCGACCTCGTCGCCGGTGTCGTGCTGGCCGCCATCCTCGTGCCACAGGGCATGGCCTACGCCGAGCTGGCCGGCGTCCCGGCCGTCTACGGGCTCTACACGACCATCGGGTGCCTCGTCGGCTACGCGCTCTTCGGGCCCTCACGCGTCCTCGTGCTCGGGCCCGACTCGTCGGTCTCGCCCCTGATCTTCGCGGCGATGGTCCCGCTCGCCGCACCCGGCGACGTCAAGACCCGTGTCGCCCTGGCGGGGATGCTGGCGTTGCTCGTCGGGCTCATCGAGATCGCCATGGGACTGGGGCGACTCGGATTCGTCGCCGACCTCCTCGCCAGTGAAGTCCAGGTCGGGTACATGAACGGTCTCGCGATCACGATCATCGTCGGACAGCTGCCCAAGCTGTGCGGGTTCTCGACGGACGCGACGTCCTTCGGTGGGGAGGTCGTCGCCTGGGTCGAGCATCTCGACGAGACGGTCGGCGCTGCCATCACCGTGGGGATCGCGGTCCTCGTGGTCCTGCTCGCGCTGCCCCGGGTGACGAAGAAGCTCCCCGCCGTGCTGGTGGCGGTCGTCGGTGCCACCGTCATCTCGGCGATGCTCGGGCTCTCGGACCACATCGCCACGGTCGGCACCCTGCCGAGCGGGTTCCCGGCGCCGACGGTGCCGTGGACGTCGCTCCACGACGTGTGGCCCCTCCTCATCGCGGCGGTGGGTATCACGCTGGTCTCGCTGACCGACACGATCGCGACCTCGGCGTCGTTCGCCGCCCGGCGGGGCGAGGACGTCGACCCCAACCAGGAGATGATCGGTCTCGGTGCCGCCAACATCACCGCCGGTTTCCTGCAGGGGTTCGCGGTGTCGACGAGTGGCTCCCGCACCGCCGTCGCCGAGCAATCAGGAGCGAAGAGTCAGCTGACCGGACTCGTCGGAGCGGGTCTCGTCGCCACGCTCCTGCTGCTGTTCCAGTCGCTGCTCGCCGATCTCCCCCAGTCGGCGCTGGCGGCGGTGGTGATCGCGGCGGCGTTGTCGCTGCTGAACGTGGGTGCCCTCCGTCGCTATGCCTCCGTGCGGAGGTCGGCCCTCGTCCTGTCGCTCACCGCCTCGATCGGCGTGATCGCCCTGGGCGTGCTCCAGGGCATTGTCGTCGCCATCCTGCTGTCGGTCCTGATGTTCTTCCGACGCAACTGGTGGCCCCACGGCGCCGTGATCGGCCAGGTCGACGGCCTCGACGGGTGGCACAGCGTAGAAGCCTTCCCCGACGCGACCGAGACCGCCGAGGTCATCCTCTACCGCTGGGAGGCGCCGCTCTTCTTCGCCAACGCCGGCGCGTTCCGCGACCAGGTCCACCGCCTGGTCCACGAGCGCAAGCCGGCTTGGTTCGTCCTGGTGTGCGAGGCGATCACCGATGTCGACGTCACCGCCGCCGGCATGCTCGAACAGCTCGACAACGAGTTGAACGCCGACGGCGTGCACCTCGCCTTCGTCGAGATGCGCACCCGCCTCCAGGGCCTCGTCAAGAGGTACGGGTTGTTCAGCACTCTGGATGCCGACCACTTCTACCCCAGCATCGAGGCGGCGCTCGCAGCCATCAAGGAGGGAGAGCCATGAGCGACGGATTCAGTGAAAGGGTCTCGGCCAGGCGGCGCACCGCCGCGCTGGTGAGCGTCGGTTGCTTCGTGCTCCTCGTCCTGATCCTGGTGGTGATCCTCGTCCGGCACGCGGATTCCTTGACGATCGGGATCGTCGGGCTCGGCGTCGCGGCTGCCGGCGGCTGGTGGGTCCTGACCGAGCAGATGCCTCGACGGGCCTTCGGAGCGATCGGGCTCGCGGTCGGGTTCGGCGCCATCGTCCTGGCCATCGCCCGGGCCATCAACGGCGCCGATCGGGTTGCGCTCTGGGGGGTCCTCGTCGTCGCCGTGCTCCTCGCCATGCTGGCATCCGCGCACCGGGCGATGATGCGTGACCTCGACCGGCTCCAGCCCCACGTGCGGGTCGGTGGTCCGCCCCGCCGTGCCGTGCTGTTGTGCAACCCGTGGTCGGGCGGCGGGAAGGTGGAGCGGTTCGGGCTCGTCGACCTCGCCGCCGAGTTGGCTGTCGAGACGGTCCTGCTCGACCGAGGTCTCGACCTGGAGCAGCTGGCCCGCGACGCCGTCGCCCGGGGCGCCGATTGCCTGGGCATGGCCGGGGGCGACGGTTCCCAGGCGCTGGTGGCGTCGATCGCCATCGAGCACGGCTTGCCGTTCGTGTGCGTCAGCGCCGGTACGCGAAATCACTTCGCCCTCGACCTAGGGCTGAACCGTGAAGACCCGCGGGCGTCGATGCTCGCGTTCCGTGATGCCGTCGAGCGAACGGTGGATTACGCGACGGTCAACGGACGTCTCTTCGTGAACAACGTCTCCCTTGGCGTCTATGCCCAGATCGTGCAGGAGGAGGCCTATCGGGACGCGAAGGTCGAGACGACGAAGGTCCTGCTCCCGGAGATGCTCGGGCGACAGGCGGCTCCGTTCGACCTGCAGTTCACGACACCCTCTGGGGACGAGATCGACGGCGCGATCCTCATCATGGTCTCCAACAACCCCTACGTCATCGGTGCGTCCCCTGACAACGCCCAACGCCGCCATCTCGACTCCGGAGAGCTGGGCGTCTTCGCCGTGACGACGAGCACCGGCGCTGCCGCGGCGGTGCTGTTCGCGGCCACCGCGCTCGGCCAGCGCCGCCGCAGCCCGTTCTGGACGGAGTTCACGACGACGTCCTTCGAGGTGCGCTCGCATTCGGGAGATGCCTTCGCGGGGGTGGACGGCGAGGCCTTGGACATGCCCACACCGCTCCGCTTCGAGATCCATCCACGCGGGCTGAAGTTGCTCGTGCCGGCGGGAAACGTCGAGATGGCAGAGCGACGTCGGGCCCACGACGTCGCCATCGCCGACCTCGTCACCCTGGCCAGGGGCTACGAACCGCGGCAAGGGCCATCTCGGTCGAGCTCGGAGACGGCCCCCTGATGCGGGCTCCTTAGACTCCGGTCGGTGCGGGTGCTGCTGGTGTCGGACCTGCACTACGACCTGCGCAAGTTGGACTGGGTGCTGGCGCGGGCGGCCGACCCCGACGCGTCGCTCGACGTCGTCGTGGTGGCCGGTGACCTGCTCGACATCGCTTCGTCGGTGCCCCTCGACACCCAGATCACGGTCGTCCTCCACTACCTCGACCGGCTCCGCTCCCGTGTGCCGACTGTGGTGTGCTCCGGCAACCACGACCTCGACAGCCGGATCGCCTCCGGGGAGAAGATCACCCGGTGGATCCACGGGGCGAGCGCGGACGGCGTCGCGGTCGACGGCGCATCGCTCGACCTCGACGGCTGGCGCCTGACGGCCTGCGCCTGGTGGGAGGGTCCCGAGACGCTGGCCGATCTCGAAGGACGCCTGGAGGAGGCCTCCGCCGACCGCCCGCCTCTCTGGGCCTGGGCGTACCACGGACCACCCGAGGGAGCCCTGTCGTGGACCGGCGCCCGCCACTACGGCGATCCGGAGCTGCCCCGGCTCCTCGAGCGCTTCGCACCGGATCTCGTGCTCTGCGGCCACGTCCACGAGGCGCCGTTCACCGCCGAGGGCTCCTGGGTCGAGCAGCGGGGCGACACCTGGCTGTTCAACGCCGGACGCCAGCGTGGCCTCGAGCCGAGCTTCGTGGAGATCGACGTCCATGCTCGAACGGCGTCCTGGCACTCGGCGACGGGCCGGGGAACGGTCGATCTCGACCTCGGCCTCGCCGGCGCCCCTCAATAGTCCGGGGAGCGGTCCGATCCGGGCTCGATCTCGACCGGTGGGCGGGCCGCGATCCGGTCCAGCAGCTCCCCAAACATGCCGAGGTGATCGTCTTGATGGCCGAACTGGCGCTGCACGTCGGCGACGTAGGCGATGAGTCGATGCAGTCGCCCGGCCAGCTGGCTGGCCATCTCGAGGCTGAGGTGCGGATGAGCCTCGAAGAACTGCTCGGGGTGGCCGATCTCCCGAACTATCGACGGCACGACGGCGGTGACGGTGGCGGAACGAGGCTGGCGGAGCAGCGCGCCGATCTCGCCGATGAACGAGCCGGGCGTGCCGTGACGGTTCACGACGACACCGCCCTGTTCCAGCTCGAGCTCACCGCTGACGAGGACCGCCACCAGGAGCGCCGGGTCGCCCTCGCGGTAGAAGACCTCGCCGGCGGCGAGCGACCGCTCCGGCAGGCCTTCCGTCAGCCTGAGGACATCTTCCAGCACCCGATGATCATGACAGCCGAGGCCGGCGAGAAGGTCGGCGGCCCGGCGGTGTCGAAGCCATGGGACGTGAGGCCGTGGTCGATGACGATGAGAGCGGCGGCGGCCGTGTGGTTGGGGATGGCGTTCACCCTCGTGGCCCATGTCCGCTGACGAGGTCGGGCCCCTCACCCGCTGGCTCGTTCCCATGGTGGCGGTCCTGTCGGTGGCCGTTTGGCTGGCCGTGGCGGTCACCCTCTTCGAGCGGATCCGCTGAACCCCTTCAGGTTCGGGTAGCGGAGCAGGGCCGGGGCCGTCGGCCACCGAACTCTCTCTTGTCGCGTTGGCCACCTCCGGGGTGGCCAACGCGACCATCATCGGCCGAGGCGGCCGGCGGCGCCGGAGGCTGCTGCAGGCTCATCTGCGAGGCTGACATGGATGACGGAGGCGGGTGGCGCTCGACGGTCGGTGGCGGCCTTGGGGCACGTCAACTTCCGGCGCTACTTCGCCGGCCAGCTCCTGTCGACCGTCGGCACCTGGATGCAGCTCACCGCCCAGATCTGGCTCGTCCTCGAGATCACGGATTCCGGTCGGGCGCTCGGGCTGGCCTCGGCCCTGCAGTTCATCCCCGCCCTGGTGCTGGGCGCCTGGGCGGGCGTGATGGCCGACCGCGTCGACAACCGCCTGCTCCTGTTCGCCACCAACGCGGGGGCCATGACGTTGGCCTTCGGCCTCTGGGGCCTCTCGGCGACGGGCCACCTCTCGATCGGGTGGCTCTACGTGGCCGCCTTCGCCATCGGCGTGGGCAACGCCTTCGACCGCGCCGCCGGCCCGGCCTTCGTCACCTCCCTCGTGGACGAGGAGCACCTGTCGAGCGCCATCGGGCTCTACAGCGTCACCACGTCGGCCTCCCGGATGGTCGGCATCGCCGCCGGTGGCATCGTGATCACCGCCTTCGGCCCCTCGGTGTGCTTCTTCGTCAACGGCGTCTCCTACGTGATCGTGCTGGTGAGCCTCGTCTCCCTCCGGTCCAGCGAGATCGCCGAGCGTCGCGTTCACGGCGCGCCGGTCCGCATCCGCGACGCCCTCTCGCATGTGCACACCCAGCCGGTGCTGTTCCGGACGCTCGTGACCACGTTCGTCGTGGGCATGTTCTGCTTCAACTTCCAGATCCTCGTCCCGGCCATGGTGAAGCTCGGGTTCCACGCCGACGCCTCCTGGTTCGGCTTCGCCGAGGTCTTCTCGGGCGCGGGGTCGACGCTGGCGGGCTTCGTCGTCGGGACGATGCGGCGACCGACCGTCCGCACGGTGTCCCTGGCGGCCATCGCCCTCGGCGTGGCCACGGTGCTGGCCGGCGTGGCGCCTTACCTGGTGCTGTTCTGCGGGCTCATGTTCGCCGTCGGGGTGACCGCCACCGGCTACATGACCGTCTCGATGACGGTGGTGCAGTCCAGCGCCGCTCCCGAGATGCGAGGGCGGGTGTCCGCGCTGCTGGTGATGGCCAACCAGGGCACGACCCCGATCGGCGCGTTGATCATGGGCTTCATGATCGGCTTCGTCGGGGTGCGCTCGACGATGGTGTTCGCCGGCGCCAGTGCGTTGGTGGCCGGGGTGGTCCTCCTGGTCCTGGAGGCCCGGCGCACGTCGGACATCACCGTCGGGGGGCGGGACGAGGTGGTCGGACGCCTCGACCCGGCCAGCTCCTCATGAGGAACCGGCCGGGAGCCGGTCGCGCTCTAGGGTCGGGACCGATGGACATCGCCGATCGCCTCGCCCTCCACGAGCTCGTCGCGCTCTACGGCGACACCATCGACAACCGCGACTGGGACGGGCTCGGTCGGGTCTTCACCGACGACATGGTCATGACCAACCCGGCCATGCCGGGTCGGGACCTCGTCGGCCTCGCCCTGCTGCGGAAGTTCATGTCCCGTGCCCGTCATCCGCTCACCCACCTCATCTCGAACGTCCGTGTCGACGAGGAGGACGACGGCCCGGTCGTGCACTCCCGGGTGCTCCTTCTTGCCGACGACGGCACGGCCTCCGCCGGCGAGTACCACGATCGGATGGTCCGCACCGACGACGGCTGGCGCATCCGCCACCGCACCTACATCGCCCGAGTCCGCCCGGCTGGCGATCCACCGGCCCCGGAGCGTCCGGCGGGCTGACCAGGCCCGACGGAGGTCGTCAGTCGTCGAGGCGGGCGAGGAGGGCGTCGACGACCTGGACCTGACCCTTCACCGCCCGCTGGCGGGCCTCGTCGGGCGTGAACCAGGCGACGCGGTCGATCTCCGGCACGTCGATGAACCGCCCTGATCGGGGCGGCCACTCGAGCTCGAAGGTGGTGCTGGTGCAGGTCAGCGGATCCAGGTCGGCCTTGACGGCCCAGACCTGCAGCGTCTTGGCCCGTGACTGGGTGAACGAGCCGAGCTCGAGGTAGGGCGGCGGTGGCGGCTCCACACCCAGCTCCTCGGTGAGCTCCCGTCGGGCGGCCGCCAGCGGGTCCTCCCCGGCTTCGATCTCCCCCTTCGGGATCGACCAGGCACCGGCGTCCTTCTTGGCCCAGTAGGGCCCGCCCATGTGGCCGAGCAGCACCTCGACCTGGTCGTCCGGGCCTACCCGGAAGAGCAGGATCCCGGCGCTCAGGACGGGCACGCCACCCCGTTCGAGAGCCCCGTCGCGCACCGGGCGCGCCCCGATGGACGGAGCGGCCCGGCGCAGCTGACGGGGGAGGCCTGAATCAGTGCACCTCGGCTTCGGAGTGGACCACGCCTCCAGGGGGCCCGTCCGGATCGGCGAGACCGAGATGGCGCAGCTCCTCGGCCGGCGAGTCGCCCAGGTGGGCCGACCAGCTGGCGTACATCTCGGCATAGCGGCCGCCGGCGGCGACCAGCTCGGCATGGGGGCCCGACTCGACGATGCCGCCGTCGTCGACGACGACGATGCGGTCGGCCTTCATGGCGGTGGACAGGCGGTGGGCCACGATGATGGCCGTGCGGCCCTCGAGGAGGACGTCGAGCGCCGCTTCCACCGCGCCTTCCGACTTGAGGTCGAGGTTGGAGGTGGCCTCGTCGAGCACGAGCACGCGGGGATGGGCCAGGAAGGCCCGGCCGAGGGCGAGCAGCTGGCGCTCACCGGACGACAGGGACACCCCTCGCTCGTGGACAGGCGTGTCGAGCCCGTGGGGCAGCCGTTCGACCAGCTCCCGCAGCCCGACCCGGTCGACGGCCTCGTCGAGCTCCTCCTCGGTGGCGTCCGGACGGGCGAAGGCCAGGTTGTCCCGCATCGTCCCGGCGAACAGGAACGGCTCCTGGGGCACCACCCCCAGCTGACGGCGGAGCGACTCGAGGGTGACGTCGCGCAGGTCGTGGCCATCGATGAGCACCCGGCCCTTGGTGGGGTCGTAGAAGCGGGTGATGAGCTTGGCCACGGTCGACTTGCCGGCTCCGGTGGGTCCGACGAAGCAGATCGTCTCG
>DASXLH010000233.1:0-5102 GCA_036496335.1 Acidimicrobiales bacterium | reverse complement strand
GACGTGACCTATCCGCTGACCTTGGTGGCTAGGAGAAGCTCTTGCCGCAGCCGCAGGAGCGCTGGGCGTTGGGGTTCTCGATGGCGAACCCGGCGCCCTGGAGGCCGTCCTTGAAGTCGAGGACAGCGCCGACCAGCATCTCGGCGCTCGACGGGTCGACCACGACCCGCACACCGTTGACATCCTGCTTGATGTCGTCGGACGCGATGTCGGAATCGAAGAACATCTCGTAGCTGAAGCCCGAGCAACCACCGGGACGCACGGCGACGCGGAGGCTGAGCTCCGCATCACCCTCGGACTCGATGAGCGAGCGGACCTTGTCAGCGGCGCTTTCGGTCAGCGTGATCACGAGGCGGATGTTACCCGGCCACGAGCTCCACGCGACAGGGTGCCCGGTCGACGAGCGTGCCGAAGCGGGTCACCCGGGCGCCCCCGAGCGTCTCGACGTAGCCCTCCACCAGCCCCCGGTGGAGGTGGCAGACGATCTCGGGATGGGTCTCGGCCAGGCTGGCGAAGGGGCAGTGGGCGAAGGCCACCGTCACCCCGGCGTCGTCGGTGGCGAGCTCGGGGTCGTAGCCGAGGTGGTCGAGCTCGGCCACCAGGGCGGCGATGCACGCCGACGCAGGGTCGACCTCGGCCTCGCCGGCCGCCCCCGGGGCACCGACGCCGTCGACGGGCAGGGCGGCGAGCCGCAACGCCGCCTCTCGGCCCTGCGCCCGACCGATCTCGGCCGCCTCGTCGGGACCGGCGCCGGCGGCGGCGGCCACCTCGACCAGCATCCGGGCCAGCAGTGGCATGGCCGGCGGTTCCAGGCCGATGGCCGGCGCGTCGGGCGCCAGGGAGTAGCGGTGGTGCGGACGACCGACCGCGCCTCGGGCCTCGGCCTCGACCTGCAGGAGGCCGACCTCGCGCATCCGCTCGAGGTGGGGGCGCACGGTGTTGGGGTGCAGGCCCAGGGTGTCGGCCACCTCGGCGGTGGTGCGGGGCCGGGGCGAGCGGGCCAGCTCCAGGTAGATCGCATACCTGGTGTTGTCGCCCAGCGCCTTGAGGAGATCGAGCCGGTCGGGCCCGACCGGCTGGGTTGCTCCCGACGCCGCCGGAGGGCTCGGCGTGAGCTCACTGTCCGGCACCGGGCGAGTTTACCCCGTCTCGGCCGGGAGAATCACGTGATCGATCGCTAGGATCGGGGGGTGCCATCGGCGCCCCACCCGACCTCCGACGACCTGCTCGGGCTGCTGCGCGGGGTCGTCGATCCCGAGCTCGGCAGTGACGTGGTCGACCTGGGGATGATCCGGTCGGCGGTCATCGACGCCGACGGCGCGGTCGACATCACAGTGGCGCTCACCACCCTCGGCTGCCCGTTGCAGGCGCAGCTCCGCAAGGACATCCGGGCCCGGGTCGGGGGCGCTCCCGGGGTGACCCACCTCGACATCGACTGGGTCGAGATGACCGACGAGGAACGCAGCGCCACGATGGCGAAGGCCCGCTGGAACGCGGCGCAACGAGCCGGCGACACGGCCGTGCCCACCACCACCCGGGTGTTGGCCGTCGCCTCGGGCAAGGGCGGCGTCGGCAAGTCGTCGATCACCGTCAACCTGGCCGCCGGCCTGGCGGCTCGGGGCTACGCGGTCGGCGTGCTCGATGCCGACATCGGCGGCTTCTCGGTGCCGCGGATGCTGGGCGTCGACGGTCGGCTGGCCGGCCGGGAGGCGACCGCCGACGAGACGGCCGAAGGCGCCTCGCCGAAGATCGCCCCCCAGGTCAAGACCATCGGTGCCGGCTATGTCGAAGTGGTGTCGATGGGGCTGCTGGTCGACGACGAGAGCGAAGCGCTGCTGTGGCGCGGCCAGCTCCTCAACCGGGCCCTCCAGCACTTCCTCGAGGATGTCGCCTGGGGCCAGCTCGACTACCTCCTGATCGACATGCCGCCCGGCACCGCCGACGTGCAGATGGGCCTGGCCCGGATGTTGCCCCGCACCGAGATGGTGCTCGTGACGACACCCGCGCAGGCGGCGCAGCGGGTGGCCGCACGAGCGGCCGACCTCGCCCGCAAGACCTACCTGCGCATCGCCGGCGTGGTCGAGAACATGTCCGCCTTCACCTGCGACCACGGCGAGACCTACGAGCTGTTCGGTGCCGGCGGCGGTCAGGCCCTGGCCGACGAGATCGGCGTCCCGCTGCTGGCGTCAATCCCGATCGAGTCGAGCGTGGTGACGGGTGGCGACCTGGGCCAACCGGCCGTGCTGGGCACCGGTCCCGCCGCCGACGCTCTCCGGGAGCTGGCACGGGTGATCGCCGAGGAGGCTGCTCCACCCCTCGATCTGGCGTCATGCTCGGCCCGGCTGCTGGCCCACGTCGAAGAGGCACTGGCCGCGCACGACTGAAGTCGGGCACGGGACCCGACGCCGACGGGCTCAGCCGACGTCGATGACTCGCCCCGGCGGCAGCATCCGTCGACGGACCCGTCGGGTGACGAGGGGACGGACGAGTACCCGGACGGGTGGCAGCAAGAGGGCGAGGCCCACGGCGTCGGTGATGAACCCCGGGGCCACCAGCAGCACGCCGGAGGCGAGCACGAAGCCCCCATCGACCAGCTCGTCGCTGGGCATCCGCCCCGCCGCGAGGCTCGCCTCGATCCGGCGGATGATCGCCAGCCCGGCCAGCTTCACCAGCCAGACCCCGACCACCGAGAAGGCGATGAGCAGGGCCAACGTGTTGAGCACGCCGATCTCCGACCCGACGCGGATGATCACCGCCAGCTCGAGGAGCGGCAGGACGATGAATGCCAGAACCAGGATGCCGAACACGAATTCGATGCTAGGGAGCTGCCCCCTCGACCGCTCCCGACGGGAACCGGGGACGCTGGTTCCGATCAGCCGGGTTCGGCCTCAGACCTCCCAGAGCAGTCGGCGCTCGACCTCGTTGCGCCCGCCCCAGATCCCGTGCGGTTCCTTGATGCGGACCGCGAACTCCAGGCAGGCCTCCACCACCGGGCACTCCCGGCAGATGGACTTCGCCTTGGCCTCGCGGTCGAGCTTCTGCTCCTTGCGTTCGAACGTGGAGGGTGGGAAGAAGACCACAGCTTGCGGTCCCCTGCACGCAGCTCTCCCCTGCCAGGCATCGTCGTTTCGTAGCGCCACGATTGGAGCCCCCCTTCCTTCAGTGACCCTAACGACTCTGTCTCACCCAGACAAGAGTCGGGTCAGGAGGCCGGATCAGGGCTCGGCCACGAGGTCCGGCGTGACCTCGAGCTGAGCGCCGACGACCCCGACGACGCGGATCCGGTCGCCTACCGCGGCCGGGGTCGCACGATTCGTGCGGGCCGGCCACAGCGCCGAGCGCACCCGGACCACGCCCTGGGGGTGCAGGTCGGCGACCACCTCGCCCTCCTCGCCGATCATCGACTCGCGGCCGATGGTCGGGGTCGAGAAGCGACTGCGGATGGTCGCCGGGAGCCCGGCCAACATCAGCAGGACCATGCCGAGCAGCCCGCCCGCCAGCGGCAGCCAACCCAACGAGACGGGTGAGCGGTACAGGACCAACGAACCGGCCACGAACGACACCACGCCGATCCCCGTCCAGACGCGGGGCACGCCGGTCTGGACGTCGACGGCGAAGCCGAAGGTGGCGAACACCAGCAGGGCCACCCCCCAGAGGTTGGTGGGGAGCACGTCGAGCCCGTAGCCGGACAGGACGAACGCCACGATCGCCACGGACGCCGCGATTCCCCCACCGGCGGTGAAGAGCTCGAAGACCGCCAGAGCCATGCCGGCCACCAGCAGCAGATAGGCGATCGGCGGGCTGGCGGCGGTGTGGAGGAACCGGGGCACCAGGTCGAGCTTGGCCAGGCGGGTCTGCACGATCAGCGACGGCCGGGCCACGCCGTCGGTCCCCACGGTCGTCGTCGACGTGACGATGGTGCGGCTGCCCACTTGGTGACCGTCGAGGAAGCCGACGAAGTTGGGCAGCGTGGCGGCGTGCTGGACGTCGAACTGGACGACCCCGGCGGCCTGCGCCTGGGCCGGGTTGAGGACGTGTCCGTCGACTTCGACCGTCGAATGCGGCGCCATGCCCGCCAACGGCGCCGCTACCACGAGCTCCCCGGCCTCGCGCAACGCCTCCGATCCCGCCGGTCCGACCCAGACCGCGACCGGCACGGGACTGGTCCGCACGCTCGCCAGCAGGTGGTCGAAGGTGGACCGGTCGACCAGCGCTCCGGGGCTGTCGAGCTGCACGACAACGGCCTGCACGTTCTCGGTCTTCGACTCGGTGGCGGCCTTCTCGATCGATTTCTCGAGGAAGTCGACCGTGACCGGATCGAGCCAACCCGACACCTGCACGACGTCGACCACGCCCGTCTGCACCGACCGGGCAGGGGCGGTGGTGCTGGTGGCGGCCCCAGCCGCCGACAGGGGGGCGAGCACCCCGAGCACCACCAGGGCAAAGGTCAGCGACCTCATCGCTACCCTGCGACGGCGCACCAGTGGGAGAGGACGTCGTGAGCCCTGACGAGTTCCTATGCGCATCGCGAGTGCTCATGGTTGCCGGGAAGGGCGGCGTCGGCAAGACGACCGTCAGCATGGCCCTCGCCCTGCTGGCGCTCGAGCACGGCCTGCGCCCGCTGCTGGTCACCGTTGAGCGCAGCGGGATCGATCCCGGGCGACTGCTGCCGGAGGGCGTCTTCCGCTCGGTGACCCCCGACGGCGCCCTGGCCGAGTACCTGGCCGATCACGGTCTCGGACGGGTCTCGAAGCGGTTGGCGGCCTCGGGCGCCATCGACGTGATCGCCACGGCCGCGCCCGGCATCCGCGATCTCCTGGTGCTGGGGAAGGTCAAGCAGCTGGAACGAGCCGGCGACCACGACCTGGTGGTCGTCGACGCCCCGGCCGCGGGCCACGCGCTGTCCTTCCTGGCCGCACCGGCCACCCTCCACGATCTGGTCCGGTCCGGCCCGGTGCGCAGCCAGGCCGACGACGTGCTCGAGCTGCTGGCCGACCCGCGACGGTGCTCGGTCCTGCTGCTCACCCACCCGGAGGAGACGTCCGTGAACGAGGTGGCCGAGACCGCCTTCTACCTGGAGGACCGGGTCGGGGTGAAGCTCG
>DASXLH010000232.1:0-6101 GCA_036496335.1 Acidimicrobiales bacterium | reverse complement strand
TCACGAGCCCCGGTCCGCAGGCAGGCACCCCGGACCTGGTCGGCACCTGGGACCTCTTCGGAGGGGGCAGACTCGGGCAGGAGCCCGGCGACGATCAGCCGGTGAGCGTGGTCTTCGACCAGGACGGATCGATCGCCACCACGACCTGCTTCGGCACGACGCACGGAACCTGGTCACGCACCGCGAGCTCGGTCCGGATCGCGCTCACGGCGCCAGAGGCGAACGACCTCTGCCCGGGAACGACGACCGGCCACCTGTCAGCCAACGTCCTGCGCCGGCTGGCCGAACCGTTGACCGTGATCCCCTTCCAGGGATCGCCCGACGACATGCTGGCGCTGCGCGGCGCCAGCGGCGTGATCATCTTCCGGCGTCGCGGGGCTCTGTCGGAGCCGCCGATCGCGGCGGGGTTCCGGGGTCCGGCGGTGACGGGTGAGACCGTGGAGGTGGATGTCGGCGGTCTCGTCGGGAACCGCGGCCAGACCGTCGACGTGTTCATCCGGACGACCGAGCGTCACTCCGGTGGGCTCTATGACTTCCCGCTCACCTCGTTCGTGGTGGATGACGTCGGCGCCGCCATCGTGCAGCTCCCGGTGCCGAGCGTGCTCGTCTACCTCGATGACCAGACGGTGGTGAACGCCGGGTCCTACACGCTCGTGTTCAAGACAGCCGACGGCCTGCCCATCGGGACCACCACCATCCAGATCGTCCGGGCGAAGCCTGGGCAGGCCTACCCCGCATTGCTCGCGCCGGCGCAGTGCGGCAATCCGAGGTTCGTGCTCTTCGACCTGCGGTGGTGGCTCCCCGACCATGCCGATGCCTTCGCCCACTCTCCGTCGGAGAACGGTGTAACCCGCGGCACGTTCACACTCCTTTCGTCTACAGCAGGCCGCTTCACCGCCTCCGATGGAGCCACGAGCACCTTCCACCTGGCGCCGACGGGCTTCGCCTGCTGACGCCGGACCCCGAACCGGGTGCCGGGAAAGCGCGATAGCCGCTTCAGCGGCACCCAGTTCGTGGACAGGGGGTCAGTCGTAGGTCGCCTCCACCTGCCAGTGGCCGTCCTCCACCACCAGGAGGTGGGCGGTCCCGTCGGCCAGGACCACCTGGAGCCGGGCCCGACGGCGGAACGCGGCGGGGTCCCACCAGCGCTCCTCGGCCGGCCAGGGGCCGGCGCAGGCCAGGACCGCCACCGGGGCACGACCGGCGATGCCGACGGCCACCGGCTCGGCGGTGAGCACCCCCCGACCGGTGACCCCCACCGGCTGGCCGCCGGCGTCGAACGGGACGGCCGGGAGCGACGGCGCGTGGACGAGCACCGGCGACGGGGGCGGGAGGCGTCCCGGCCAGGGCCGGGCGGCATCGTCGGTGGCCGCCGGCGCGCCCAACCGGACAGCGTGGGCCGGCACCAGGCCCATCTGCTCCCCCGGCCCCCGTCCGCCACGGCGCTCCGGAACCAGCACCGCATCCGGACCGAGCAGGCCCTGGAGGCGGGCCACGCCCCGGGCCGCCCGAACGTCGGCGTCGCGGGCCCCGCCCCAGAACCCGAGCTGGCGACCGTCGTCGGGCACCACCTGGTCCGGCACCAGCCGCAGGAGGCTGATCCCAGCGGTCGGGCCATCGGACGGGTTGGGACCGGATGCCGCCGTCAACCACCCCTCGAGCTGCCAACGGGCCCGGTCGGCCAGCTCGACCGGGCCCAACCCCCCCTCGTGACGCCAGAGCCGGGCCAACGTCTCGCCGTGCTCGGTCTCGACCTCGATCGAGATGCGGGTGCACACCAGTCCCCGGCCAGCCAGCCGGTCGCCCAGCTCGGTGGCCAGGGACCGGGCCAGAAAGGCGAGCTGGCTGATCTCCTCGGCCGGCGGGTCGATCTCGGTCGACACCACCAGCTCGGGCGGGATGGCCCGGGCCCGGGGCGGATGCTCGTCGAGGCCACGGGTGAGGCGCGACACCCGGGCCCCGAGGTGACCGAAGCGCCCCAGCAGGTCGGCGGCTGGCACCGCCGCCACCGTCCCGAGGGTGCGCAGGCCCAACCGGCGGAGCAGGTCGACCAGGTCGACCACCACCGGGTCGTCGAGGACCCGAGCCAGCTCGCTCACCGGTCGGGGGGCGAGGAACGCCGGGGTCGCACCGGGCTCGACCACGACGGTGCCCCCAGCGGCAGCCCGAGCGGCCAGCAGCGACGCGAACAGCCCGTCCGCCACCCCGACGCCCACCGGTGCCCGCCCCAGGATGGTGGCGACGGCGGCCTCCCGGACCCGCGAGGCGGCGGCCACCTCGCCGCCGTAGTAGCGCGACGGACCCCGGGCGGCGAGGGCCAGGACCCCAGGCCGGACGACCTCCAGACGGGGAGCGAGGGCCTCGACGGCGGCGGCCACCGGTTCGAAGGCCCGGGCGTCACGGTCCGGGTCGGCAGCCAGGACGACGGCCTCGGGACAGCATGACTGGGCTTCGCGCCGGCGCAGGCCCCGGCGCACACCCTCGGCCCGGGCCGCGGCGGAGCAGGCCACCACCCGGTTGGCGTGGAGCACCACCGCCGGCTCGTCCGACGCCACCCCGGCGGCCACCACCGGCCAGTCGGCGCACCACACCAGCAAGGTGCGGGTGGGTCCCGTCACGCCGGTGCCCCGCGATGCCGTCACGCCGGTGCCCCGGCGATGACCCTGTCACCCACCTCGACGACCTCGTCACCGGTGTCGGCACCGGCGACGGGAGCAGGGCTGCCGTCCGGTCCGGGCAACCACAACGCCGCCCGCCGGGCCCGGGCCGCCGCTCCCCGGCCCTCGGCCGTGACCGCCACCCGCCTGGCGGCGAGGACCCGATGTGGGAGCTCCCAGGTTCCCCCGTCCACGCGGAGCCGAAGGTCGGCCACCCCCGGCCACCGCCCTGGCAGGGCCACCACCACCGCACCCTGCTCCCGGGCCCGGGCCGCCAGCCGACGGGCGTCGGACGAGCCCACCCGGCTGCCCAGCACGACGATGTCGACGGCGTCGATCAGCGCGGCCACCACCGTCGCCGGCGCGACGACTCGCCCGGTGCGACCCGGTCCCACCGGCGTGGCACCCGGGCCGGTGCCGGCCTGGGACCCGGGGCCAACGTCGACGACCAGCAACCGCTCGGGCGCCACCCCGAGCTCGGCGGTGGCGGCCAGCCCCAGGGACGGCACCCCCACCGCCGCCACCCAGCTCCCACCGGCCGACGCCCCCGCCACCAGCACCATGGCCAGGGCGGTGGCACCGGGACCGGGTTCGATCGAGACCGTGGTCCCCCGGCGCAGGCCGTCGGGCAGCAGCGCCAGCAGGCACGGGAGCACCGGCAGCGCCTGCTGCCCGGCCAGCGCCACCGGGCGGGACCGCTCGGCGACACGAGCCAAGGCGGAGGGGACCGTCAGGACCGCCCGCGTGTCAGCGGGCGGCTCGAGATCCAGGGCCTCCACCCACGCCATGTCCTGAATCTAGTCGAACATCTGTTCGGTCAGTCCAGACGATGCGTCCAGCCGACCAGACCGGTCCGACGCAGGGGCCGCGGTCGTCAGGCGGGCGCTGGCGTCGTGCCCGTCAGCTCCTCGTCGGTCGGCGGGAGCACCCCGGGCAGGTAGTGCACGAACAGCTCCTGCACCACCTCGGCGAGGGCATCGCCGGTGGCCCCCTTGGCCAGGTCGACGGTGATCACGTTGCCGTAGATGTGCACCGACTCGATGTCGTCCGCCGCGAACAGCCGCCGCGCCAGCTCGTCGACCAACCGGGTGCCGGTGGCATCGGCGGCGCTGGCGTAGTGCTCGTGGCCCATGCCGGTGAGGTTTCGGTTGGTCTCGAGATGGAGCACCCCCGGTCGGGGTGACCGCCTCGCGACGACGGTGATCTGCTGACCCATGGCGCCGGCACGTTAGCCCCCAGCCCCTCGCCCGCCGCAGCCCGGAGGCGCCGGCGCGAGCAGGCGACGACGCCGAGCGCGATGCTGCACACCATGACGGATCCCGATCACCTCGAGGTCGACGCCATGAAGGAGCTGTACACCACCGAGCTCTCGGGCGAGGTCTTCTACAACGCCATCGCCGACCGGGTGAGCGACGAGCGGGCCGCCGAGCTCCTCCGCCGCAACGGGCGGGAGGAGGCGGGCCACGCCCGTCGGCTGGGCCGGGCGCTCACCATCAAGCTCGGCACCCCGTTCGAGCCGACGGCCGAGATGCTGACGCTCCCGCCTCTCGGCCTCCCCGAGCCGCTCGACCCCGTCCGCTTCCTGCGCCGGTTGGTGCAGGGCGAGCTCGACGGTGACCTCGGCTACCAGCGGTGGGCGGACAACGAGCCCGACCCCGAGGTGGAGCGCCTGCTGCGGCTCAACGGCCGGGAGGAGTCGATCCACAGCGCTCGCGTGACCGAGGCCATCGCCATCCTCACCAGCACCTGACACCCGACCACCCCCGCGGGCTTCCCGCGAAGCGGGCTCAGCGGGCGCTGACCGAGCCCCGGCCGACCGCCAGCCGAGACGATCTGGCCGCCCGCAGCACCAGCACCGCCAGGCCCACCGAGATGAGCGCCAGCACGGTGTGCACCACCTTGAAGCCGGCCGGATGATCGTGGGCCAGCACGAAGGGGAGCCGTACCCCCCAGACCGCGATCGTGGCGGCGGCCAGCAGAGGAGCCACGCGGCGCCGGTCGACCAGGGCGGCCACCGCCAAGGCGGTGAGACCTCCCGGCACGAGGAGCGAGACGGCGCCGCCGCCGGCACCCACCACGTTGCGGATCCGTGTGCCCCAGACGAACAGCGACCAGAGGGCGAGGCCGAGTGCCATGGCCCGGGACGCTACCCGGCCACCTTCCTCGCCCCCCGGTCAGGCCTGTGGGATCAGCGTGAGAACGAACTCAGGGTGCGATCTCGGGATCGTCGACTTCCTCGCCGACCGACCCGTCCTCGTAGAACCTCGGGGTGTGGTCCTCGGGATCCGGGATCAGGTGATCGTGCTCGGCCGCCCGGCGGGCCGCCTGGATGTGCTCCTCGATCTCCTCGAGCTTCTTCTCCTCGGCCGCGGCCGGGTCTTTGTTCTCGGACATGTGTTCCTCCCGTACCCATCCGACGCCGTCTTCGAACAACGACCCCTGAGCCGGATCGGCGTCGACCGGCACGGGCCGGTGCAGCGACGAGTACGGCAGGTGGTCCATGAACACCCACGTGCGGCGATGGATCGACGTGGGGCCCATGCCCTGGAGCGCGAGCTTGTGCCGTGGGCAGGGGTAGCCCTTGTTGCGCTCGAAGTCGTACCCCGGGAAGTGCTCTGCCTCGGCCCGCATGATGCGGTCACGGCTGACCTTGGCCAGGATCGAGGCGGCCGCGATGCTGAGGCATCGGGCGTCGCCCCGCACCAGGCGCTCGGTCCGACCTCCACCGACGAAGTCCCAGTTGCCATCGATCAGGACGCGGTCCGGTTCGAGGCCGAGACCGTCGACGGCCCGGCGGGCCGCCAACCGCTGCGCGGCCGACATGCCCAGCTCGTCGCACTCCTGCTGGCTGGCATGGCCGACGGCCCACGCCCGGCACCAGCCGGCGATCCGCTCGAAGAGCGCCTCCCGCTCGCTCTCCCGCAGCAGCTTCGAGTCCCGGATCTTGTACACCCGCCGGTCGTGGGGAAGCACGGCGGCACCCACCGTGAGCGGACCGGCCCAGGCCCCACGGCCCACCTCGTCGACGCCGACCACGACGTCGTGACCCGATGCCCAGAGGGCTCGTTCGAACTCGAGCGAGGGAGGCCGGCGACGGATGGCCTTGCGCAGCACGGGAGCGGTCGTGCCGGCGGTGGGGGCCACGGCGGGAGCGTAGGCCAGCGCTCAGCGGCGACGGGGCGACAGCCCCACCCGGGTGGAGGGCGACGGGACCGGAACCGGCGCCAGCAGGGCCTCGCCCGACGCCGACGTGGTCGACCACGACGGATCCAACCCGGGAGCGGTGATGACCGGGCCGGGAGCTGTCAGCACCGTGCCGGGAGCTGGGATCCCCGTGCTGGAGGCGTCGTGCGGGACGAGCTCCCACAAGAGCGCCGGCCGCTCGCCGTGCCAGCGCAGCGCGTAGGAGATGGTCCCGTGGTCCGTCGGGGCGTCGTGCACCTC
>DASXLH010000231.1:0-2051 GCA_036496335.1 Acidimicrobiales bacterium | reverse complement strand
GATCCGACCACCGTCACGACCGCGCCGGCCACCAGCAGCCGGGCCCGACGTTGGCGGGCAAGCTGTTGACGGCGGGCCGTCTCGTCGACGACCCGGAGCCGCGGACGTCCCGTTCGTGCCCGGGGTTCGGCGGGGGGGAGCTCATGGCCGGGGAGCTGGTCGGCGGACAGCGCGGCAGCCGCCGCCTGAAGGCTCCCGGCCACCTCGACGCGCGGGTGGCGGGCGAGATCGACGACCGTGCTCCTGGGTGCCCGGGCGGCGGGGCGAGGGGCCCGAGCAGCGGGGGCCGCCCCCGATCGGGGCGCACGGGCCGGTGCCGGCATCAGGCCGCCTTCCCGAGCTTCACCACGGCCCGGAGCCGGGCCGACCCGGCCCGAGGGTTGTCGGCCACCTCCGCCTCGGTCGGCTTCCAGGCTCCCCGCTTGAGCAGGCGCACCGCCGGCACGGCCCCGCAGACGCATGGCAGGCCGGGCGGGCAGGTGCACCCACCGGTGGCGGCGTGGCGGAACCGCTCCTTGACGATCCGGTCCTCGCCCGAGTGGTAGGCCAGCACCGCGCAGCGCCCCCCGGGGGCCAGCAGGTCGATGGCGGTGTCGATGGCGTCCGGGAGGATCTCCAGCTCGCGGTTCACCTCGATGCGGACGGCCTGGAACGAACGGGTGGCCGGGTTGCCGCCTCGTCGGCGGGCGGGCGCCGGGATGGCGTCGCGGATCACCTCGGCCAGCTGCCCGGTGGTGGTGATCGGCCGGTGGGCCACGATGGCCCGGGCGATGCGGTTGGCGTGGCGCTCGTCACCCAGGCGGAACAGGAGCCGGGCCAGATCGGCTTCGTCGTAGCCGTTGACCACGTCGGCGGCGGTCGGTCCTTCTCCCGGATCCATGCGCATGTCGAGAGGAGCGTCGAAGCGATGGCTGAAGCCGCGCTCCGCCCGGTCGAGCTGAGGTGACGAGACGCCGAGATCGAACAGCGCGCCGCTCAGGCCCTCCTCCCCGGGCGCCACCCCCGGTCGGCGGCTGCCGGCCGACGGGTCGACCGCCTGGGCCAGGGCGTCGAAGCGCAGGTGCAGGACGGCGGCCCGGTCGCCGAAGCGCCGGAGCCGCTGGCTCGCCACCGCCACCGCCACCGGGTCCCGGTCGAGGCCGAGGAGACGTAAGTGGGGATGGGCCTCCAGGATGGCCATGGCGTGGCCGGCTCCGCCGACGGTGGCGTCGAGCACGGTGCCGGACGGTGCGGGACCGAAGAGCCCGACGATCTCGTCGACCATCACGGGCCGGTGCTCGAACCCCTCGCCGTCGTCCCCCGCCGATTCGAACCCGGCTTCGTCGGCGGTCGAGCCACCGAGCGGCTCGTCGTTCGACTCGGGAGGCAGGGAGGTCGGCTGGTCCATGGGATGTGTGGTGGCGGGCACTCGCTGCCCACAGGAAGCCCTCGGCGGGCGGTTACCCCCGGGATTTCTCCCCGGGTGGCGAACGGATAGCGGGCGGAGTGGGCTGTCCGTTGCCGGCCGAGGGCTTCCTGTGCGTAGCGGGTGGTTCGTCGCGCTCTCGTTCCTTCCGGGTGAGTGGGTTGGCCGTGCTGGCTAGATGCCGATGTCGTCGAGCCCGGCCCCGGCCTCGACGAGTGCCCGGTCGGTCTCGCTGTCGAGCTCGCGCCACCGGGTGGCGTCCCAGATCTCGACCCGGGTGAGGGCGCCGGCGACGACGACCTCACGCTCGAGGGATGCGAAGGCCCGCAGGTGGGCGGGGATCGTGATCCGACCTTGACGGTCGGGGGTGGCTTCGGCGGCGTTGGCGGCGAAGGACCGGATGGCGTTGCGCTCGGGACCGCCCCGCCTCGCCTTCTCCTGCATGTCCTGGGCCACCTTGTCGAACTCCTCTGCCGTGAAGAGGCTGAGACAGCCATCGAGGGATTTGGCGATGAACCCACCGGCCGCGAGGTCGTCCCGGAACTTGGCCGGAAGGATGATCCGGCCCTTCACGTCCAGGGAGTGCTCGTAAGTCCCGAGGAACATCCCTGTCCGATCGTCTCCGTCACGTCGTGCGAACGATGCA
>DASXLH010000230.1:0-2147 GCA_036496335.1 Acidimicrobiales bacterium | reverse complement strand
CGGGCCCGGGGCCGGTGACCAGGGCCAGATCGTCATCCAGATCACCTGCGTCCCGTCGCCGCCGAACGGGTCGATCCCGCCGTTCGTGATCCCCCCGGGCGCCACCGGTTCCGTCTCCACCATCGTCACCGGCGTGACCATTCCGGCCGTGTGCCGCGCCGAGGAGGTGGCCACCGGTGCGGACGACGCCGCCCTCGTGAGGGTGCGCGCCGGTCTTCCGGCCACCGACCAGGCCTTGCAGGACGTACCCATCTGCCCCGACGTGGGTGAGGACGCCGGCGTCAACCCCTTGACCGGGCGAAGCGCCTCCACCATCCCGGGCGCCCAGATCGAGAACTTCATTGACACCACCACATCGACGTCCACGTCCACCAGCTCGACCTCGACCTCGACCTCGACCTCGACGTCAACCTCTACTTCAACGTCGACGTCGACCTCGACTTCGACCTCGACTTCGACCTCGACGTCCACGACGACGAGCACCAGCACGACGACATCGACGACATCGACGACGAGCACGACGTCCACGACGAGCACGACGTCGACAACCGCGCCGACCTCGACGACGGTGCCGGCCACGGTGACCTTCCCTGACGGGGCCTGTGAGGTGCTCGCCGCGAACGAGACCAGCGGCTCCGGGGCTGCCGAGCTCCCGGCGACCGGTGCCGGAGACGGCGCCTTGACGCTCGTCGGTCTCGGCCTGCTGGTCGTGGGCTCGACTCTGCTGGTCCTCATCGCCGACCGGCGCCGCCAGGCTCCCGGCCCTCGCTGAGGGCCGGCATCCTCTTGGTGAGAGGGCCCGGGAGCGAAGGACCCTCTCAGCGGTCATCGTCCCAGAAAGCGCGCGGTCTCGGTTTCGTGTAGCTCTACGCCTCGCGTCTCCGGGCCAAACGGGTGCGTGCCGGGGGGGAAGGGCAACAACGATGACGACGTCGCTGGACCTGAAGATCAACGTCACCGACGAGGCGGGGCTGGGTGAGGACGCATCGATCGCCCTACCGTGACGGTGCCGGGCCCGGCCCGGCTGGGCGCAAACCCGGTGGTGTGCTTCGGAAAGCCGGGTGGTGGTTACTCGAAGGAGTACTTCACGATCGATCTCCCGGGCCCGGCCCGGGGAGCACAAGCCGAGTGGCACGCCGACCGGGGCTGGATCTTCGTGTCGGTGGACCATCTCGGCGTCGGGGGGAGCAGCTCCCACCATGACGGCAACCGCCTCGACTACACCACGGTCGCCACTGCCAGCCAGGCCGCCGAGCAGGGCGTGCTCCGTCGGCTGGCCGACGGCTTCCTCGCCGAAGGGTTCCCGGCGATCATCGACCCGCTCCTGCTCGGCATCGGCCAGTCGATGGGCGGCTGCCTCACCGTGATCCAGCAGGGCCGGTACCACTGCTACGACGGCATCGGGGTGCTCGGCTACGGCGCCATCCACACCCACCCGCCGGCCCGCCGGGCGAGCCCGTCATCCCGGCGGCGTGGCGACCCCGCGACACCCTTCAGTCCGACCCGATGGTCGTCGTCAACGGTCCCCAGCTGGCAGCCGCGGTAGCGGGCGCGCCGGACGGAGGGTGGGCCCGGATGGCCTGGGGCTTCCACTACGCCGACGTCGACGCCGCCACGTTGGCAGCTGACATGGAGCGGGGCGAGCAGTGGCCGGCCTGGGCCTCGGCCACCACCCCCATGGCCGTCGCCAGCTCCTGCCTCACCCCCGGCGCCATCGCCCCCGAAGCGGCCGCCGTGCTCGTACCAGTGCTGGTCGCGATGGGGGAGCGAGACGTGATCGCCGACCCCAAGGGCGAGCCTCGGGCCTACCTGTCGGCGCGGTCGGTCGACCTGTTCGTCTGCCCCCGCATGGGGCACATGCACAACTTCGCCAGCACCCGAGAGCTCTTCTGGCAGCGCATCGAGACCTGGTCGGATTGGGTCCGTGTCGCCAAGTGGGCCCAGCTCTAGAAGGGTGCGCCCCCTGGGATTCGAACCCAGAACCTGCGGATTAAGAGTCCGTTGCTCTGCCGTTGAGCTAGAGGCGCGAGAGGGATGGCGATGGTAGCCGCCCGTGCCCGTGGCGGATCGATGGGGCACGGGCGGCGGTGGGGTGACCGAGGGGACTTGAACCCCCGACCTCCAGGGCCACAACCTGGCGCTCTAAC
>DASXLH010000229.1:0-2710 GCA_036496335.1 Acidimicrobiales bacterium | reverse complement strand
GGCACCGGCCCTGTTCGATGTGGGCAACGAACTCGTCGCGGAAGCGGGTGAGGGCGGAGTGCATCGGCACCACCGCCGACGGGCCCACGAAGCAGATGGTGGTCATCTTGTAGGGGAACGGCGACGCCTCCAGGCCCTTCTCGGGCCAGCTGGCGTGCGGGAACGGTCCGGGCGCGATGTTGTCGCCCACGTCGAGGAGCAGCTCGAGATCCTCCATCCGACCGGACCCTGTCTCGATCCGGTGCATGATCTTCTCGAGCCAGGATCCTCCCTCCCGGCAGGGCGTGCACTGCCCACACGACTCGTGGGCGTAGAAGCGCACCAGGTTCCAGGCGGTGCGGACCGCACAGGTGGTGTGGTCCATGACCACCACCGCACCCGAGCCGAGCATCGATCCCTCGGCGCCGACCGGGCCGGGGTCGAGGTTGAGGTCGAGCTGGTCCTCGAAGAACCAGGGAGCCGAGCCACCGCCGGGGATGAAGGCCTTGAGCTGGTTGTCGTCGCGGATCCCGCCACCCAGGTCGGGATCGAAGATCAGGTCGCGGAAGGTGATGTTGGCCGCCTCCACCTCGTAGTTCCCGGGCCGGCGGACATGGCCGGACAGGCACATGACCCGGGTGCCGGGCGCCCGACCGCCCCCGTAGGAGGCGTACTCCTCACCTCCGTTGCGGACGATCCAGGGGAGGGTCGAGACGGTCTCCACGTTGTTGACCACGGTCGGCTGCTGGTAGAGGCCCTTGGCCGCCGGGAAGAAGGGCGGCTTGATGCGGGGGAAGGCCCGCTTGCCCTCGAGGCTCTCGAGGAGGGCCGTCTCCTCTCCCACCACGTAGGCCCCGGCGCCCCAGTGCAGCACCACGTCCATGGACCAGCCCGAGCCCATGATGTCGTTGCCGACGTAGCCGGCGGCGTAGGCGTCGACCAGGGCCTGGCCGATCCGCTCCTGGGCCAGCGCCATCTCGCCCCGGACGTAGAGGTACACGCGGGTGGCGTTGACGGCGTAGGCGGTGATGAGCGCGCCCTCGATCACCTGGTGGGGGTCGCGCTCCATGAGCTGGCGGTCCTTGAAGGTCCCCGGTTCGCTCTCGTCGCCGTTGACCACCACGTAGCGGGGATAGGTGGGCGCCAGCAGCGACCACTTCTGGGCCGTGCCGAACCCCGCCCCTCCGCGTCCGGAGAGCTGGGACGCGGCGATGGACTGCTGGACCACCTGGGGCTCCATCCCGAGGGCCGTGCGCAGGCCCTCGTAGCCCTCGGACCGGACGTACCCGGCCAGGGTGTGGGCGTCGGCCTGGCCCATGCGGGCGAACACGATCGAGGTCCTCGCCACGGCGCTCACGACTCGACGGCTCCCTGGGCGTGGATGACCTCGGGCCGGACGCGGTCGGATGCGGTGACCGGCGTGGGGAGCTTGACCGACGACAGCGTGCCGTGGTCCGGGACCTGCTGGCCGAGGGGCGGCCGCCCGTGGCGCAGGTCGTCGAGGATGGTGTCGACCGACGCCGGGGTGACGTCCTCGAAGTAGCGGTAGTTGACCTGCATGCAGGGGGCCCCTCCACAGGCGGCGAGGCACTGCATCGCCTCCACGGTGAACAGGCCGTCCGGCGTGGTCCCGCCGGCCGGGATGCCGAGCTGGCCGGTGACGTGCTCGAGGATCTCGTCGGCACCGAGGATCATGCACGAGAGGTTCGTGCACACGCCGAGCAGGTAGCGACCCACGGGATGCTCCTTGAACATCTCGTAGAAGCTGGCCACGCCGTAGACCTCGGCGGGCGTGGACCCGACCAGCTCGGCGATGTGGGCCATGGCGTCCTGGGTGACGTGACCGTCCTGCGACTGGGCCAGGTGGAGCAACGGGATCGTGGCCGACCGCGGCACCGGGTAGCGACCGATCACCTCGCGGGCCTGGACGACGTTCTGCGGGCTGAGACGGGCCATCAGCGGTCGACCTCGCCCATGATCGGATCGACCGAGGAGATGTTGGCGACGGCGTCGGCCACGAAGCCGCCCTGCATCATGTGGGGCAGCGCCTGCAGGTTGTAGAAGGACGGTGCCCGCACGTGCAGGCGGAACGGCTTCGGGCCGCCGTCGGACACGAGGTAGCAGCCGAGCTCGCCGCGGGGCGACTCGACGGCGGCGTAGACCTCGCCCTCGGGCACCTTCATCCCCTCGGTGAAGAGCTTGAAGTGGTGGATCAGAGCCTCCATCGACTGGTCGATCCGGGCCCGCGGCGGCGGGGTGACCTTCTTGTCCTGCACCTTGTAGTCGCCCTCGGGCATCAGGTCGAGGATCTGCTCGACGATGCGCAACGACTCCCGGATCTCGTTGAGGCGGATGGCGTAGCGGTCGAAGGCGTCGCCGTAGGTGCCCACCACCACGTCGAAGTCGAGCTCGGGGTAGGCGAGGTAGGGCATGTCCCGGCGCAGGTCCCACGGCAGGCCGGTCGAGCGCAGCACCGGACCCGTGGCGCTCAACGCCAGCGCCACCTCGGCGCTGATCACGCCCACGCCCTGCAGGCGCTCCCGCCAGATGGGCTGACCGGTCATGAGGGTGTCGAACTCCTCGAGACGGGGCGGGATGATCTCGGTCAGCCGCAGCACGTCGTCGCGCCAGCCGGCCGGCAGGTCGGCGGCCACTCCACCCACCCGGACGTAGTTGTGGTTCATCCGCAGTCCGGTGAGCTTCTCGAAGAACTCGAGCACCTCCTCGCGCT
>DASXLH010000228.1:0-4721 GCA_036496335.1 Acidimicrobiales bacterium | reverse complement strand
GATGTGCCCACCGCGGTGACGAAGAGGATCTCTTCCGTCGCGTAGGCCGTGGACGAGATCGCATCCGACGAGAACGTCGCCAGGGCGATGATCTTGGGGAGGCGCTGGTGGTCCTGCTCGGAGTTCGCGATGGGGCGACCGATGAGGACCCGCTTGGCGAAGGTCAGCACGTCGTGACGCTACGCCCGGTCGTGCCCGGGGCCGGAGTTGACCGTGTGAACACTTCGGTTCAGGAGCGTTGCCAGTCCTTCCACACCGCGTCGTAGCCGGCCTGGCGCAGCATGGTGGCCACTTCCGCTGGCGACCGTTCGTCGGCGATGGCGAACTGCGGCTCGGCGTCACTGGGCCCGGCGTAGCCACCGGGCTCGGTGTGCGAGCCCGCCGACATCGTGGTGATCCCGAGCCGGAGCAGCCCGTCGCGCAGCTCAGCCGGTTCCCGGGTCGAGAGCGTGATGCCGACGTCGGGCAGGCAGAGCCGCAGGGCGCAGACGAGCTGGGCCAGATCGGCGTCGGCGACGGGCTGGAGCGGCTCGTAGTCGCCGGCGGCGGGCTTGAGGCGAGGCAGCGACACGGAGACCTCCGTGCGCCACCAGCGCCGGATGAGGGCGTCGGCGTGGGCGCCGAGGGCGAGCGCGTCGGCCCGCCAGTCGCCGTCGAGACCCAGGAGGGCGCCGATGCCGAGGCGGCGCATGCCGGCGGCGGCCCCCCGGTCGGGCGCCGCCAGGCGCCAGTCGTAGTTGCGCTTCTTGCCCTTCAGGTGCACCGAGGCGTACGTCGACCGGTCGTAGGTCTCCTGGTAGACGACCAGGCCGTCGCAGCCGGCCGCCACCAGGCGCCGGTACATGGCTTCGTCCCAGACCTGCACCTCGACGCTCAGTTCGGGCACGATCGGGGCGAGCGCCTCGACGCAGGCCACGAGGTAGTCCTTGCCGACCAGGCGGGGATGTTCGCCCGCCACGAGGAGCAGATGGCGGAAGCCGCGGGCCACGAGCTCCTCGGCCTCGACGCGGACCTCCTCGGGCGACAGCGTCCGGCGCACGATCTCGTTGCCGGCCGAGAAGCCGCAGTACGTGCAGGTGGAGACGCACTCGTTGGACAGGTAGAGGGGGGCGAAGAGCCGGATCGCCCGGCCGAAGCGCTGGACCGTCAGCCGGTGGGCCGCCTGGGCCATGTCCTCGAGCCGGCCGGCGGCTGCCTCCGAGACGAGCACGGCCAGCTCGGGCAGGCCGCGGCGGGGCTGGCGCAGCGCCCGGTCGACATCGGCCGGACCGGCCCGTTCGGTGAGGGCGCGCAGGCCGGCGACGTCGGTGGCGAGGAGTCGGGCGGCCGCTGATCCGGCCGGAGGGGCCTCTGGCCTCGATTCGAGGACGACGGCCTGCGACCGGACCGTCACCGGGGGCCCCGGATCGGTCACCGGGGGCCCAGGAAGCCGGTCAGCGGCGACGACGCCGACGCCGAGGGTGACGCGGCGGGGAGCCCGGCCAGGCGTCCGGCCCGTCCGGCCTCGACGGCCTGGCGGAATGCGGCCGCCATGGCCGCCGGATCACCGGCGGTGCCGATGGCCGTGTTGACCAGGACGGCGGCCGCCCCCAGCTCCATCGCCTCGGCGGCCTGCGAGGGGGCGCCGATGCCGGCGTCGACGACCACCGGCACCCCGGCCTGCTCGACGATCAGCTCGAGCGCGGGCCGGGTCCGCAGCCCCTGGTTCGAGCCGATCCAGCTTCCCAGCGGCATCACCGTGGCGCAGCCGGCCTCCTCCAGACGGCGGCACACCACCGGGTCGGCCGGGCAGTAGGGCAGGACCGTGAACCCGTCGGCGATCAGGACCTCGGCGGCCCGCAGCGTCTCGATCGGGTCCGGCAGCAGCCAGCGGGGATCCGGGGTGATCTCCAGCTTGATCCAGGTCGGGAGCCCGGCGGTGCGGGCGAGGCGGGCGAGGCGCACCGCCTCGTCGGCGTCGACCGCCCCGGAGGTGTTCGTGAGCAGGAGCACGCCAGCGGGCAGGGCGCTGGTGATGTCACCTTCGTCGGGGGAGCCGGTGACGGGGCCGTCACCGCTACCGCCGGGCCCGGATCCGAGCTCGACCCGGCGCAGGGCCACCGTGACCATCTCGGTGCCCGAGGCGGCGATGGCTGCGGCCAGGGAGGCGGTGGAGGGGAACTTCCCGGTGCCGAGGAACAGGCGGGAGCCGAACCGCCGACCGGCGATGACGAGCGGATCGGGCGGAACGGGATCGGGCGAAGCCGTCGGGGTGGTTGCGCCGGTGAGATCGGTCATGTCGGTGAGGCTCTGGCTCATCGTCCGCGCTCCCTGGTCCGCATGACCGGACCGGTCTCCAGAGGGTCGCGGCACCGCCGCCTCTCAGCCCGATGGGCTCCCCTGCGTCACCTGCGACTCTAGGGCGGTGATGGCCTGGCTAGCGTCGCCGGCCGTGCACCTCGAAAGGGATGACGCCGCCAGCCGCGGCCAGGGAACTCGCGGCCGTGGACGGGGACCGGCGTGAGCACCCGGGCGCTCATCTTCGCGGCCCTGCTTTGCGGCCTGGCCGTCCTGGTGGCCTTCACCGTGCAGGTCGTGATCACCCGCTGAAGCAGGCGGTCGTGGGTGGGCGGACCCCGGCCCACCGCGCCATCGAGGCGTGCGTCACGGTCTCCTGGATGGTCGGGGGTTGGCCGGTAGGGTGAGCCCGACCAGGAGGAAGAGGTGCCGGAGCAGTTCGACGTCGTCGTCATCGGAGGGGGACCGGGCGGGTACGCCGCCGCCCTGTACGGAGCATCGGCCGGCCTGTCGATGGCGCTCGTGGAGAAGGACAAGGTCGGGGGCACCTGCCTGCACCGGGGCTGCATCCCGGCCAAGGAGCTCCTGGAGACGGCGCACACGTTCCGAGTCGTGAACGAGGCAGGCCAGTTCGGGATCGGCACGGGCACTCCGTCCCTCGACTTCGGCGTGGCCATGCAGCGCAAGCAGTCGGTCGTCGATGCCCAGTGGAAGGGCCTCCAGGGCACCATCAAAGGCCGGGGCATCACCACCTTCGCCGGCACCGGCCGGTACCTCGGCGACGGCCGGGTGGTGGTCGACGCCGCCCCCGCGGCCGATGGCACGCCGGGCGAGTCCGTGACGCTCGAGGCGGCCAACATCATCCTCGCGGCAGGGTCCGTACCCCGCACGATCCCCGGCTTCGAGGTCGACGGGAGGTACGTCCTCACCTCCGACGAGGTGCTGGCCATGCCCGCGCTGCCGAAGTCGGCGGCGGTGATCGGCGGCGGCGCCATCGGTTGCGAGTTCGCCTCGATGCTGGCCGACCTGGGCGTGAAGGTGACGGTGCTCGAGGGCCTCCCCAAGATCCTCCCCGGCTGCGACGAAGACGTGGCCAAGGTCGTCTCCCGTAGCTTCGCCAAGCGGGGCATCGACGTCCGCACCGATGTGAAGATCACCGGCCACGCGCCGGACGGCGACGTCACCAAGGTCCTGATCGACGGCTCGAAGAACGTCACCGTCGAGAAGGTCATCGTTTCGGTCGGGCGCCGGCCGCTCTCGGAGTCGCTCGGCCTCGAGGGCACGGGGGTCGAGGTTGACGAGCGGGGCTTCATCAAGGTCAGCGACACCTGCCGCACCACCGTCCCCGGCGTCTGGGCCGTGGGCGACGTGATCGCCACTCCCGCGCTGGCGCACGTCGGCTTCGCCGAGGCGATGGTCGTGATTCGCGACATCCTCGGCGAGTCGCCGGTGCCGGTCGCCTACGACCGGGTGCCGTGGGCCATCTACTGCCGGCCCGAGGTCGCCTTCGCCGGCCACTCCGAGGAGTCGGCCAAGGCGGCCGGCTTCGACGTGGTCACCTCCAAGCACCAGTACCGGTCGAACCCCCGGGCCCACATCGTCGGCGAGACCGAGGGTCTGGTGAAGGTGATCGCCGAGCGCGGACCCGATGGTCGGGCCGGTCGGATCCTCGGCGTCCACATGGTCGGGCCCTGGGTGACCGAGCAGCTGGGCCAGGGTTACCTCGCCGTCAACTGGGAGGCGACCGTCGACGAGGTGGCGGCCTTCATCCAACCGCATCCCACCCTTTCCGAGCTCTTCGGGGAGACCGTCATGTCGCTCACCGGCCGCAGCCTCCACGGCTGACGTCGCCCGACACCGCCCACCGCCAACCCGTCGACCGCCCCGGCGGTTGCGCCACCCGCACGAGAGGACCTCGCACCACGATGGCCGACATCACGATGCCCCAGCTCGGGGAGACCGTCACCGAGGGAACCATCACCCGCTGGTTCAAGCAGGTGGGGGAGCAGGTCGCCGCCGACGAGGTGCTGTTCGAGGTCTCGACCGACAAGGTCGACTCCGAGGTGCCGTCGCCGGCCGCGGGCGTTCTCACCGAGATCCTGGTACCCGAAGGCGACACGGTCGACGTCGGGACCGTGCTGGCCCGCGTCGGTGACGGCTCGGGTCCGGCGCCGGCGGCCGCCGAGCCGGTGGCCGAGTCACCCGCCCCGGCGCCCGCTCCCGTGGACGAGGCGCCCGCGCCTGCACCGGCTCCGCCGCCCGTGGCCGAGGCGCCGGCTCCGGCTCCCGCCCCGGTCGCCGAGGTGCCGGCTCCGGCGCCCGCGCCGCCGCCGGCTCCCGCTCCGTTCGTCCAGACACCGGCACCGGCACCTGCCCCCGCACCCCAGCCGGCGCCCGTCGCCGAGTCGCCGGCGCCGTCGGCCCCCACGGACGGCGCCTCGGCC
>DASXLH010000227.1:0-8088 GCA_036496335.1 Acidimicrobiales bacterium | reverse complement strand
TCAGCCAGCTCGGCGGCACGATCGACATGCGCAGCGAGGGGGGCGGCACGGTGGTCGAGGTGCGGGTGCCCCTGCCGGCCACCGGACTACCGACCTAGCTCCTCCGGTGTGCTGAACCCGGAGGGGGCGTCAGGCGAGACGGAGCCGGTCGCCCCGCAGCACCCGGCGCTCCTCCTCGGAGGTGCCGCCCCAGATGCCGGCGTCCTGGTGGGAGGACAGCGCGTACTCCAGGCACGGGACGCGGACGGCGCACGACCGGCACACCGCCTTGGCAGCTTCGATGTGGTCGGCGGCCGACCGGGCGGTGCCCGTCGGGAAGAACAGATCGGGATCGACGTGACGGCAGGCGGCGTGGAGCCGCCACCCCTCCAGGTCGCGCGATCCCGCTTCCATCCAGCTCAGCGCCATGGCCCCGCTCCCGACACCGCTTCCTCCGCCCCTGCCTCTTCCCCAGCGACTCGCGCCCCGGGTCCGACCGTAACCCTCGGCGACCCTGCCTGCACGCCGCGTGCGGAGATGTCACGGCTTGACCATCCGGATGGCGTCAGGGATGTGACGGAACGTGACCTCGTTGACGTCGCCGAGGTGATCGCCGTCGAGTTGGTAGGGAAAGGGCCGGTAGCCGACGATCCGCAGCTCGGCGAGGTCGGCCCGGTAGTCGACCGACGGATGGCTGCGGACCTTCTCGCTGTTGGTCAGAGCCGCGGCCGCCACCTGCGTGAGGGGCCAGAGCGCCAACGACTGGACCGTGATGGCGGCGAGCGGGCTCCCCAGGCCCGCTTCGGGGGCGATGCGGAAGGGGCGGCTCCCGAGGAAGGTGTACGGGTCGGTGTTGAGGACGATGGTGTAGTAGCCGTTCTCGATCGTCGTGCCGTCCGGCAGGTGGACGGCGAAGTGGGGCCGGTCCCGGTCGTAGTGACGCAGCCAGGTGTCGACCGCCGCGAACGCGAAGAGGGCCTGGCCGGCCAGCCGCTTGAGGCTCTGGTGGCGCTCGACCTCGGCGACGATGGCGGCGTCGTAGCCCAGGCCGGCGTGGAAGAGGAAAGCCCGACCGTTGGCGGTGCCGATCCCGATCGGTTCGATGGCCGACCGGGCCAGCGCGTCGAGCAGGACGTCCACGGCGGAGACCGCGTCGTTCGTCATGCCGATCGTGCGGGCGAAGACGTTCGTCGACCCGCCGGGCAGGATGGCCAGGGCCACATCGGTGCCGATGAGCCCGTTGGCGGCCTCGTTGAGGGTGCCGTCACCGCCGAAGACGACGACCGCGTCCATCCGCTCAGCGACCGCCTCGCGGGCCAGTTCGGTGGCGTGACCGCGGTGCGATGTGCGGGCCGCCACGACCTCGTGCTTCTCCGACAGCGCCTTTTCGACGATCGCCTCGAGCTTCGGGGTCACCGAGGAGGCCCGTGGATTCACGATCAGGAGGATCCGCACGGGTTGATGGTCGCGGAGAATCCGACGAGGATGTCCCGCCGTGAACGTCGTCGTCTGCGTCAAGCAGATCCCGGACCCGGCAATACCGGGCGAGTTGGATCCCCAGACCCACTACATGAAGCGAGATGGAAAGCTCATCCTCGACGACTCCGACGCCTATGGCGTGGAGATGGCCCTGCAGCTCGTGTCGGCCGCCGGCGGTGGCGACGTGACGCTGGTGTCCATGGCGCCCAACGGTGAGGTGAGCGGTCTGCGCACCGGTCTGGCCATGGGAGCGGCCAAGGCCGTGCTCGTCAGCGACGACTCCCTCAGGGGCGCCGACGCCCTCACCACCGCCAAGGTGCTGGGTGCGGCCATCGGGCGGGCCGGCGACTACGACCTGGTCCTGGCCGCCACCGAGTCGTCCGATGGCTACACCGGCATCGTGCCCGAGGCCATCGCCGCCGTCCTGGGCCTGTCGTCGATCACCTTCGCCAAGAGCATCGAGGTCGAGGGCACGACCGTGAAGGTCAAGCGCCAGACGGAGGCCGGCTTCGACGAGGTCGAGACCCCGCTCCCCGCTCTCGTGTCCGTGACGGCCGGCGTGGTGGAGCCCCGCTACCCCTCGTTCAAGGGGATCATGGCGGCCAAGAACAAGCCGGTCGACGCCGTCACGGTCGCCGATCTCGGCGTCGCCGTCGGCGACTGGGGCCAGGAGATCCTCACCGTGGATCCCGCCCCCGCCCGTCAGGCCGGGGAGATCGTCGAGGACGACGGCGAGGGCTTCCAGAAGATCGTTGCATTCCTCGAGATCCAGAAGGTCATCTGATGGCGCTAGAGCGGATTTGGGTCTATGCCGAGGTCGCCGGCGACAAGCCGACCTCCATCACCCTCGAGAACCTCACGAAGGCCCGCGAGGTCGCCGGCGTGGTCGAGGCCTGGTACTCGGGCCCCGACGCGGCCGCAGTGGCCAGCGAGCTGGGCCAGTACGGCGTCTCGAAGGTCTACGCCGTCGACGCCGGTGGCACGCTTCCGGGCATCCCGGTGGCCTCGGCCATGAAGGCGGAGATCGACGGTGGCAACCAGCCCGACCTGGTCGCCTTCGGTTCCACCTACGACGGCCGCGACATCCTCGCCCGGCTGGCCGTGGCGCTCGATCGCCCGGTGGTCACCAACGGCTCGGGGCTGAGCGTCGAGGGCGACGAGGTGCGGGTCGAGGAGGCCATCTTCGGCGGGTCGCAGATCGTGACCACCGCTTTCCGGTCGGCCAAGCCCTACCTCGCCTCCTTCCGCCCGAAGTCCTTCGCGGCCGAGCCGGGGGGTGCCACCACCGCCGAGGTGGTCGAGGTGGCCGCCCCGCAGCAGGGCACGGCCAAGCTGGTGGAGCGGCACATCGAGGAGCGCTCCGGTCCGGTCCTCGACGAGGCGCGCATCGTCGTCTCCGGCGGCCGCGGGCTCGGCGAGGCCGAGAAGTACGCCATGATCGAGGAGCTGGCCAAGCTGCTCGGCGGGGCGCCCGGCGCGTCCCGGGCCATCGTCGACGCCGGCTGGGTCCCCTACAGCTACCAGGTGGGCCAGACCGGCAAGGTCGTCAAGCCCGACATCTACATCGCCGCCGGCATCTCCGGGGCGACGCAGCACATGGTCGGCATGAAGGGCTCGAAGAACATCATCGCCGTCAACAAGGACGGCGACGCGCCAATCTTCGGCATCGCCGACCTGGGCATCGTGGGCGACGTCCACAAGGTGCTCCCGGCCCTCATCGAGGCCCTCAAGGCTCGCTGATCGGCCGCTCAGACGAGCGACAGTGCTCCCCCTGGCCGCTCAGACCAGCGGCCAGGGATACGAGCGGTGATCCGGGCTCGGCGCCGGGAAGCAGCCGGCCCGGAGGAGCCACCGCGTGCGGCTGGCCACGGCATCGAGCTCCTCGTCGTCGAGCAGCCCGTCAAGGCCGGCCGGTAGCCGGGCCAGGAGGGCATCGAGGTCGGTCAGGACCCGGTCCGGCACCGGCTCCCCGGCGAAGTCCCAGATCACGGTGCGCAGCTTGGGCTCGGGGTGGAAGCAGAGGCCGTTGTCGATCCCCCAGATCGCTCCGTCGGGATCGAGCAGGCAGTGGCCGGCCTTGCGGTCGGTGTTGTTGGCCACGATGTCCAGGGCGCACAACCGGCGCAGGGCGTCGTGGTGACGCTCGTCCTCGACGAGGGTGAAGTAGTGGTCGTCGGGATCGTGCTCGACGTAGCGCTGCACGGAGCCCACGCCGAAGGGGCCGTCCCGCACCACGGTGTCCGGGATCGCCGTCCAGCCGAGGGCGCCCGAGAGGACGGCCGTGGCCACCTCCCGGCGGTACAGGCCACGGGGGAAGTCCCACAGCGGGCGCTCGCCGCTCCCTGGCTTGTAGATGGCGAGCATCTCGTCCTCACCGCAGGCGACGGCGACGAGGAACGTCGCGTTCGAGCTCCATGGCATCCGGCCGCGCACGGTGATCTCACCGTTGCGCAGGAGGACGCCGGCCGGTGTCAATCCTTGTGGCCGTTCGTCTTGACGCACATGTGGCCCTCGGCATCCATCGGCCGGCCGCACAGCGGGCAGGCGGGCCGGCCGCTGGCCACGAGCAGGGCCGAGCGGACGACGAACGCATGGGCCTGACCGCGGCTGAGCACGAGCCGGGCCGACTCGCCTCCCTGCTCGTCAGGATCGACCTCGCCCTCCGATGCCAGCGCGCGTTCCTCGTCGTCCCCCTCGATCGCCGTCTCGTCCTCGACCAGCTCGTCGAGGCGCACGAGGAAGCGCCCGTCGCCCTCGTCGTAGGCCACCCCGATGGTGCCGACCACCCACTCGGCCAGCACCGGCTCGACCAGCTCGAGATCGGCGTGGACGTCGTCGGGCTCGGGCGTCGGCAGGTCGGCGAGGAGCTGGGCGAAGTACCCGGCCAGAGCGGCGACCTGGGTCTTCTCGACCTTGAAGCTGAGAGCCGGCTCGCCGGTCACCTGGGCCTGCAGGTAGAAGACGCGATGGCCCGGCTCACCGACGGCTCCGGCGGTGAAGCGGTCGACGGGATCGAGGTCGAAGCTGCTCACGACGGCGCGAGCTCCGTGAGAGGAACCGAGTTCACGGCCAGCACCGTAGGACCGGTGCTGCCATAGGCGACCGTCGTGACCGAGCACGGAGACACCACGATGCGCTGGAAGAGATCGAGGTGCGTGCCGAGGGCATCGGCCACCGCCGCCTTGATCGGATCCGCATGGGAGACGAGCACGATCGTCCCGCCGGCGTGTCGCTGGACGAGCTTGGCCACCGTGCCCGTCAGCCTGCCCTGCATCTCGGTGAACGACTCGCCGCCGGGGAAGCGGAACCCGCTCGGATAGCGCTGAATGGTGGCCCACTCCTTGCGCTTCGTCAGCTCCTTGAGGGGCTGGCCCGTCCATTCGCCGAAGTCGCACTCGAGCAGGCCCCGGTCGACCCGTACCCGGAGGTGGCGGGCCTTGCCGATCGGGGCGGCGGTCTCGCGGGTGCGTTCCAAAGGCGAGCTGTAGACGGCGTCGATCCGGGGGAGCGCCCCGATGCGCTCCGCCACCGCCACCGCCTGGGCCAGGCCGGCGTCGGACAGGTGCAGGCCCGGCGCTCGCCCGGGCAGTGTCGTACCCGTCGTCGCCGTGCGACCGTGACGCACGAAGAGCGCGGTGGTGGGCGGCTCGGGCCGTCGAGGTGGGGTCCGCGTCGCGATGCGGCCAAGCTATCCCGCACGTGGCAACCGACCGTTTCCAGACCGAGGCGCGGCTACCGGAGGACCTGGCCCTGCTCGAGGGCGAGATCACAGCGTGCCGATCGTGCCCCCGTCTCGTCGCCTGGCGGGAAGAGGTGGCAGCCGTCAAGCGGGCCGCCTTCGCCGGCGAGGACTACTGGGGGCGGCCCGTTCCGGGCTTCGGCGACCCCGCTGCGACGCTCCTGGTGGTGGGCCTCGCCCCTGCCGCCCACGGGGCCAACCGCACCGGCCGGGTCTTCACCGGCGATCGATCCGGTGACTGGCTCTTTCGAGCCCTGCACCGGGCCGGCTACGCCAACCAGCCCACCTCCACCCGCCGCGACGACGGCCTGGTGCTGGCCGGTGCGTGGGTGTCGGCCGCGGTGCGCTGCGCCCCGCCAGCCAACAAGCCGACGCCCTCGGAGCAGGCGTGCTGCGCGCCCTACCTGGCGCGGGAGTGGGTCCTGCTCGAGCGGGTGCAGGTGGTGGTGGCGCTCGGCGCCCTGGCCCATCGGGCCGTGTGCGACCTGGTCGGGCTGCGACCCCGGCCGAGGTTCGGCCACCTGTCCGAGACGGTGCTCCCGCACGGGCGCACGCTGCTCGGCTCGTACCACCCGAGCCAGCAGAACACCTTCACCGGCGTGCTCACGGAGCCGGCCTTCGACGCGGTGTTCGCCCGGGCCCGCTCGTTGGGAGGCTGAGCGCCGACGAGCCGGGTTCTGGGTGCCGCCCAGGTCCGTTTGGTACCTCAGCGGCACCCAGAACGAGCGTGGTTCAGGTCGATGGGAGGAGGCCGGGACCCTCGGCGGCCTCCACCGGCCAGCGCTTGCGGCTGCGGACGGAGAGCTTGTCCATGAGGGCGATGGCGCCGGGGTCGTCGCTCCCGGGGCGGGTCTCGACGAGGCCGGCGTCGACCAGTGCGCTCATGACCTCTCGGCCCTGGGGCGTGCGGACGATGGTGAGGGTCCAGTCCCCGAAGGCGCCGATGCCGCCGGTGGAGATGTCGGCGTGCTGGGCGGCGAAGTCGGGGCAGCGCTTGCAGCCTTCCCGGGTCCAGCCGTGGCACTCCTTGAGCGGCACCTCGTGGTAGCTGCCGTCCCGCATCCAGATCTGGAAGACGCCCTTGACGTTGGTCTTGACGATGTCCGCCTTGGCCAGCCCGTACTTCGCCTCGAACAACTCCTCGAAGATCGAGTCGTCGAAGGTCTTCGAGCACAGCAGCCCGATGTTGAGCGCGAAGCGCCGGCCGACCTTGCCGACCTTCCGGTTCTTCATGACCACCGGCGCCGAGCTCTGACACGACATGCCGACGAGTGCGATCTTCTCGGCGCCGCCCGCCACCGCGTCGTCGTAGGCGAGCGGGTTGGCGGAGTAGGTGTAGCGGCTGCCGGCCGTGGCCAGCACGTCGGCGCGGTCGCGGGCCACGGCCGGTGCCGCCTTCCAGCCGCTGTCGTCGACGGCCGACACCAGGGCGGCGTCGATGTACCCCTGCTCGAGCGCCCAGACCAGGATGGCCGAGACGAGGCCGCCGTCCTGGCCGGCCTCCAGCAGCTCGGGGTTGGCGGCCCGTGCCAGCAGGACCTCCTCGGCGATGCCGGACACCTCGGCCGCCTCTCGCCGGCGGCCGTGGAGGGCGACATCGGCCTCCACCTCCCATGCTCGGAAGCGCGGGCAGGCCCGGGTGCAGGAGGTGCAGCCCTTGACGCCGTGGGTGCAGTCCTGCGGGCCGAGCTCGTCCTCGAGGTGGAACGGTCGGTAGCCGCCGCTGGCGTGGTCGTAGCCGAGCACGTCGTGGGGGCAGGCGACGACGCAGGCCGCGCACCCGGTGCAGAGTCCGGTGGTGACCACCTCGTCGTAGAGCTCGGCCCACTGGGCGACCCAGCGTTCCCGGGCGGGCGCGGTGGCGGTCACGTCCGGGCCGTGGCGGGCAGGAGACGCACGGCGGGACTCTAGGGGGATCGGACGGGCCGGCACGGATGTGGACGTCACCGCCGGGGCGCCGACCGGGGTGGGTGCTCGGGACCGGGATGGGACAGACTGGCGCCATGGCCTCCGACTGTCCGGCAACCGACGGCTCCAGCCCCCGCACCACGCACTTCGATGCCCCGCCGCCGATGTGCATCGATCCGGCGAAGCGCTACACGGCGCTGATGTCGACGTCGATAGGCGAGCTCACCATCGCCCTCGACGCAGTGGCGGCCCCCAAGACGGTCAACAACTTCGTCTTCCTGGCCAACGAAAAGTTCTATGACGGCACTGTGTTCCACCGCGTGATCAACGATTTCATGGTCCAGGGTGGCGACCCCAAGGGTACCGGAAGCGGCGGTCCCGGCTACAAGTTTGAGGACGAGACCAAGGGCAACCCGCATCGCCACAAGGTCGGCACGCTGTCCATGGCCAACGCCGGGCCCAATACTAACGGCAGCCAGTTCTTCATCACCCACGTGGTTACGGATTGGCTGGACGGAAAGCACACCGTGTTCGGACAGGTCACCAAAGGCCAGGACGTGGTGAATGCGGTCAAGCAGGGGGACAAGCTGGTCAGCGTGACGATCTCAGAAGCCTAATATCCTCATGAAGATCCTGGCCGTTGGTCCTCACCCGGACGACGTTGAGTTCGGGTGCGCCCCCATCCTGATTCAGGAGATTCAGAAGGGTCATGAGGCCAGGATCATTGTTGTTACCAAGGGGGAGGCGTCGAGTTCTGGAAAACCGGAGGAGCGGGTGTCGGAAGCCGAGTCGGCCGCCGGGATCATTGGGGCCAGCCTCGAATTCCTGGAATTGGGCAGCGATTGCCACGTCGAGTCCACGCCTCAAAATCGTTTCAGTCTGGCAGCGTCCATCCGTAAGTTCCAACCGAATATCGTTTTGGCACCACACCTGGACCCGAATCAGCACCCCGACCATGCGGTGGTGGGCGCAATGGTACGCGA
>DASXLH010000226.1:0-8970 GCA_036496335.1 Acidimicrobiales bacterium | reverse complement strand
TCGCCAACCTGGTCAACCTGCTGTTCCTGGTCGGGGCCATGGCCCTCGGCGTGGCCGCCGTCGGGTTCTACGCCGGCCTGGGGCACGGGTCGCGAGGGTCAGGAGGAACCGGCGTGTGGGCGTCGATCCGGCGGGTGTGGCGGTACGTGGGCGTGAGGATCCGCGTCCTGCACGACGAGCTGGCCGATCCGAAGGTCCAGCTGGAGCAGGCCATCGAGGAGGCCCAGCTGCAGCATCGCCGGCTGACGGAGAACGCCGCCAACGTGATCGCCAACCAGCGGTCGCTCCAGCAGCGGCTCGAGCGTGCGACCGGTCAGTACGAACGGCTCCGCGCCTCCGCCGCTCAGGCCCTGGTCCTCGCCGACCACCAGCGCCGCGCCGGTGACGCCAGCTCGGCCGGCACGTTCGAACAGGCTGCCGAGTCGTACGCCGGGCGCCTGCTCGACCTCGAGGGCCAGATCCGGGAGACGCAGGGGACGCTGCTCCAGGCCGCCACCGCCGCCGACCGGGCCAAGGAGATGGTCACCGAGGACGCGGCTCGCCTCCACCAGCAGCTGCGGGCGAAGGAACGGCTCCTGTCCGATCTGGATCGAGCCCGGATGCAGGAGCAGATGAACCGGGCGTCGGCGCAGCTGTCCGCCGAGCTCGGCGGCGATGTGCCGACGTTCGCCGAGGTGGAGCGCAAGGTCCAGATGCTCCTGAACCGGGCCATGGCAACCGCGGAGTTGGACGCCGTACACACGTCGCCGGCCTTCGACGGGAGCATGCTGGAGGTCGAGCGGGCCCAGCGCTCGGTCGAGACGCAGGCGCGACTCGCCGCCCTGCGCACCTCGCTCGGTCTCCCCCCAGCCGAACCCATCGCCATCGAAGCCCGAACCACGGAGGGCGACACCCCATGAACGCGAACCCGTCCGTAGGCCGAGCCAACCGCGCCATACCGCGCGGTTGGTTCGCCTACGCGGCCGGTGGCCTGATCCTGCTGGCGGCATATGTCGCGACGTCGACGGCCCTCTACGCCACCAGGGAGCTCGACGACGGACCGCTGTCCGCCCATCGGGCGGATCTCGTCGCACCTCTGGCCGGGTCGATCCCGTTGGACCAGGCGCTTCACATCTGCTTCCCCAAGGAGCACCCCCAGACGTATCGCTACCGGGTCGTGGGCGGGACCGTGGGGGGCAGGCCCTACTACGGCTGCTACGAGCTCCATTCGGACGGATCCATCAACCGCGCCGCGGTCATCGACGGCCAGGGCGTGCGGACCTTGAACGCCCACATCCTCGAGGTGGGAGGCGCGTGGCCGTGGTTGGGGTCCGTGACGAGCCCATGGCCCGTGATCGCCGGCGGGGCCGGCATCGCCTCGCTGATCGGACTCGGCTTCGTCTACTACCGCAAGCTGCGTCCCGGCCCCCCGGTGCGAAGGGCCCCTTGGTGGGCAGGAGGCCCGGCGGTCGTCCTCTACGCGGTCGTACCGGTCATCGGGTGGGTTGCCCTGGCCGTCGTGCCGGGCATCTCGTCCAGGCGCCGGAAGCGGGGGTTCCTGCTGGCACTGTTCATCGGAATCGCCTTCTGGGCCAACGTGGGCGCCCTCGGCGGGGATGCCCAGGATGCCTTGAGCGCGGTGATCGTGGGCTTCGTCACGGCTGCCGCGATCTACACCGTCGTCGCCGGGCGCCATTGGGTGGCCCCACCCGGATTCGGCGCCCCCGAGGACCTGCTCAACTCCGATGGTCGGGCACCGGCGGCGTGGCAGCCCCCGAAGCGAGCGGTGCCGGCGGCTGACGCCGCGCCAGCCGGTCGGGCTGATGACTCCCCCGAGCGAGCGGGGTACCTGTGACGCCGAATCGGGCTCCACGCCCGCCGGCCGTCAGCTGACCGTGTCCTCCCAGCGCCAGTCGTCGCCGGTCGCCACCAAGCGGTGCCTGGGCCCAGGGGCGCTGGGGTCGGGCGGGTCGCTCGACAGGGCGGCGTCGCCTTCGTAGAGGAGGAGCATGCCGCCGTCGAGCGGGACGATGGTCGACTGGTAGCGGGGTGGGAGGCGGGCCGCCGCCGCCGCCAGGGCCTCGTCCACCGAAGGCTGCCGTGACAACCACTCGAGCGTGACCCACGTCGGGGGGAGGAGTCCGAGCCTGCCGGCCGTCTTGGCCGCCATGGCGGCCGCCGGCGTCGTCCAGACGTGCTCCACGATCTCGGCACCGTCGACGGCGACCACCGCCTCGGGCGTCGCCGCCGCCACGAAGAACCAGGTCAGGAACCGCTTCGGGGCGGTCGAAGGCGGCTGCCAGTGGGAGAGGGTCACGAAGGCCAGCGGATCGACGACCAGGCCCGCCTCCTCGATCGTCTCCCGGGCCGCCGCCCGACGGGCCGCCTCGAGCTCGTCGCCGGGGTCCACACCGAGCCAGTCGCTCTCCTCCACCCGGCCACCCGGGAACACCGCCGCGCCCCCGGCGAAGTCAGCGGCCTGGTTGCGCACCAAGAGGAGCGTCTCCATGCCGTCGGGCCCGTCGCGCAGGAGGACCACCGTCGCTGCCGGCGCCCCTACGTTGGATGGCTCAGTCACCTTTCGTCCCCTCACTCCGGTCACGACGTTCTGGCCGCGTCGTGGTCCCGGTCGCCCGGGACGTGAACCTAGCGGTCGGGTCCCGAGCCGCTCTCGACGCGGCGGAACCGGGCGCGGGCCAGGTCGAGCGAGTCCCGCAGCGGGAGCAGACCCTGCAGACCCGAGCGCACGTCGGCGGCGGACGCGCCGATGCCGAGCACCTCGATGATCCCCTCCTCGACCTGTCGCAACGCCGTCGCCCCGGCCGGGGTGAGCCGCAGCTGCACGCCCCGCCCGTCACCGGCGACCGGCTCCCGGACGACGAGACCCCGGTCGACCAGCGAGTGGGACGCCGCCGTCAGCGTCGGCCGGCTGACGGCCAACCGGTCGGCCAGATGACCCGCCCGCTGGGGCTGCTCGGCGATGACGAACAACATCCGGTACTGGACCAGGCTGATGCCGGCGTCGGTGCAGATCCGGTCGGCGACGAGGGCCAGGCGGGCGAGCACCCGGATGCCGTCGGTCAGCTCCGGATCCACTCGAGCCCCCCGCGGTGGTTCGACGGCATGAACCAACCTAGCCGCCGGCCTCCGAGCCGGACGGGCCTGTCAGCCGGGCAGCACGGGCTCGAGGTCGTCGACGAGCCCCCACGACCGCGCCGTCGCGGCCTCGATCCGGTCCCCTGACAGCACGAACCAGTTGGTGCGGTGGCGTCCGATGCGGGCGGTGACGCTCCAGGTCCCTCCCGCACCCGGGATGAGGCCCATGCCCAGCTCCGGCAGTCCGAACACCGACGCCGGGTCGGCGACGATCCGGCGGGCGAAGGCCGGGATCTCGATGCCTGATCCCATCGCCGCCCCGTGGATGCGAACCTCGATCCGCTCGGCCGAACGCGCCACCGCCAGTCCGGGATGGCGGGTGAGGCGGACCGCGTTGGCGACGGCCGGATCGCCGACCGTCCCGAACTCGTTGAGGTCGCCGCCCGCCGAGAACGACGGGCCCCGGCCGGTGAGCACGACCCGCTCGATGGTGTCGTCCGACTCGACCAGGGCCAGCGCGCCGACGAGGCCGTCGCGCAGGTCGGAGTCGACGGCGTTGCGGGCCGCCGGTCGGTTCAGGACCACGGACAGAACCCCGCCGTCACGGGCCACCAGCACGGCCCCGAGCGGATCCGGCTCCGGGGCGGGACGCCGCGGGGTGGCCGCCCGCCACTCGAGGAACGCCCGGGAGCCGAGCAGCATGGCGTAGGTGGACGACTCGGCCGCCACCCCTTCCCACACCGGCAGTCGCTCGGTCAGCCGCAGCAGCGCGACCAGCGCGGCGGTGCCCAGCGGCTGCGCTGTGGCCTTCTCGACCAGGCGGCCGGCCTCGTCGAGCGGAACGGCGGCACGCACCCAGCCGTGAGGGGTGTCCTCTTCGCTCGTGACCAGGATGTCGAAGGCGGCCATCAGCTCTCGGGGCAGGTCCGGATCGGCGGCGATGCCGATCTTCACGCAGGGGAGCTCGGCCAGCATCCGCGTCGCGCCGATGCGGGACCGGCGGCCGGCATCGAGGTCGACCACCAGGGACGGGCGGCCGGTGAGGGGGCTCCAGGTCTCGATCGCGCCCGGGGTCAGCACCCCGGCCAGGTCACCCAGCGAAACGACATCCACCGCGCCACCGTAGGTTCTCCGCCATGACGGCCGGTCCGACGGGATGGGCGAGCTCGGGCGCCATGTCCCTGACCGGCGATCCGACCGGGCCGCCGTTGGCCCCGGCCGGCGACCTCACGGGCTTCCTCGACGAGCTGGCCGGGGAGCTCCTGGGTCTCACCGGCGTGACCCTCGATGCCCCCGCCCTCCTCGGCGAACGGGCCGCGTTGCGACGGCTCCGCCGAGGCGGGCGATGGTCCTGCGGCGGCAAGACCCGCCTCGTGCGCTGCGCCGACGGATGGGCAGCCATCGCGCTGGTTCGTCCGGAGGACGAGGTGGCCGTGGCGCCGCTGCTGGGGCACGAGATCGCCGGACCGGTGTGGGACGCGGTAGAAGCGGGCTTCGCGGTCCGGTCGGTGGAGGAGCTGGCGGAACGGGCCGTCCTCCTGTCCGTCCCCTTCGGGGTTGTCCCCGCGGTCCCCGCCTATGGCGCAGCCGCCCCGGCCGACGGCGCAGACCCGGGGTCGACGTCGCGGGTCGGCGCCCCGGGTGCCCCCCGCGCCCTCTCGGGCGTGACGGTCGCCGACCTCTCCTCGCTCTGGGCCGGGCCCCTGTGCACGGGCCTCCTTGCGGCCGGCGGGGCCACGGTCACCAAGGTCGAATCCCGCAGCCGGCCCGACGGCGCCCGTCGGGCCAGCCGCCGCTTCTGGCGGCTGCTCAACGGCGACAAGGCCGAGCAGCTCGTCGACCCCGGCCAGCTGCGCGATCACGTCGAGGCCGCCGATGTCGTCGTCCTGGCGGCGCGGCGCCGTGCCTACGAGCAGCTCGGGATCGACGTGGACGGGCTGTTGAGGTCCCGCAGCGACAAGGTGATCGTCGCCATCACCGGCCACGGCTGGGACGACGGGCGGGTCGGCTTCGGCGATGACGCCGCCGTGGCCGGCGGCCTGGTCGCCCGCCACCCCGTCGACGGCGAACCCCGCTTCCTGGCCGATGCGGTCGCCGATCCGGTCACCGGCCTGCAGGCCGCCGTGGCCGCGGCTCGCAGCGTCGTCGAAGGAGGCCGCTGGTTCGTCGACATCTCCCTGGCGGGCGTGTCGGCCGGGCTGGCGGCCCGCGCCCGGACCGACCTGCCGGCCCTCGCCGCCACGGCCGCCGGTCGGGGCTGGGTGCTCGACGGCGAACGGGTCCGCCCGCCCCGAGCCAGGTCCTCCCCCGTCTGACCATCCGTTCTCGGTGCGCGAGGCGCCCGATTCTGGCGTGTGGCGCACCCGGTTCGGGATCCGGAACGCACCTGTCGGGCGGCGGTCTCGGTCAGGGGGACGAGGTCAGGCGCCCCGCTTGGCCAGCTCTTCCCGCAGCACCCGGCGCAGGAGCTTGCCCATGTCGTTGAAGGGCAGCTCGGAGCGGAACTCGATGTACTCCGGCACCCGGGTCGAGCGCAGCCGCTGTCGGACGTGGGCGCCCAACTCCTCGGCCGTGCAGTCGAGGTGGTCGTGCTGCAGCACGATGGCGGCCGCCACCACCTCACCCCACTCCTCGTCGGGGATGCCGCAGACGCCGGCCTCGGCCACCGCCGGGTGCTCGAGCAGCACCTCCTCGATCTCACCGGGCGACATGTTCTCGCCGCCGCGGATGATCACGTCGTCGAGACGGCCCTCCACGTAGAGGAAGCCGTCCTCGTCGAGGTGGCCGCCGTCGTTGGTCGGGAACCAGCCGTCGGGGCGGAGGGCCCGCTTGCCGAGGTACTCGCCCGAAACCTGCTCGCCCCGGACCCAGATCTCACCGGACGTGCCCACCGGGACCTCGTGGCCCAGGTCGTCGCGGACCTCCAGCTCGATGCTCGGCAGCGGTCGGCCGACCGAGCCGAGGCGGCGGCGGGCGGCCGGATCGGTGGAGGCGATGGCCTCGCGGTGGTCGTCGGGCCCGAGCAGGGCGATGGTGGAGCTGGTCTCGGTGAGGCCGTAGGCGTTGACGAAGTCGACGTTGGGCATCAGCTTGAGCGCCCGCTCGATGATCGCCACCGGCATGACGCCGCCGCCGTAGGACAGCGCTCGCAGGGAGGGGAGCGACTCGTCGTCGCGCTCCATGATGTCGAGGATCCGCTTCAGCATGGTGGGCACGACCATGGCGTTGGTGACGGACTCGTCGCGGGCGGCGGCGACCCACTCCTCCTCGTTGAAGGAGGGCAGCTGCACCACCCGGCGACCACCCCACACGCCCGTGAGGAAAGCCGAGATGGAGGCGATGTGGTACGGCGGCACGCTGACGAGGGCGCAGTCGTCCTCGTCGGCGCCCATGAACTCGACCGTCGAGATGACGTAGGACACGAGGTGGCGGTGGCGCAGGACGGCCGCCTTCGGCTCACCGGTGGTGCCGCTGGTGAACAGCAGGACGGCGATGTCCTCCGGGTCGGCCAACGGCGGCTCCTCGCTGGGCTCGACCTCGTCGAGCTTGGCCAGGAACTCGTCGCGGGTCATGACGGTGAGCCCGTCGATGTCGCCCAGGCGGTCGGGCACGGCGCCGTCGACGATGGCGATGGCCGGCACGACCCGCTTGCAGATGGCCTGGAGCTGCTCGTCCTTCAACCGGTAGTTGAGGGGCACGAACGGCTTGTCGGCGAAGGCCGAGCCGTAGAGCGTGATCGGCACGGTCTCGGTGTTCAGGTCGATCAGCACCACGTGCTGGGCGCCGCTGTCCCGGAAGATGGTGGCGGCCCGCTTGACCTTGTCGAGCAGGTCCCCGTAGGTGAGCCCGCCGGACTTCGTCCCGACCGCGATGCGATCGGCCAGGCCGTCGGCGGCCATCTCCAGCAGCATGGCGATGTTCATGCGCGTGCATCCCCCAAGGACTCGGATCGGGCGCTCAAGCGTACTTCGGGGCCCTCGGAGGTCCCTAGTTCAGCTGCCCAACTGGGAGGCAGGGGCTCCCCACCGTTCTTCGTCGGATCTACCCCGCCCCTCGGGGCAGATCCGACACAGAACAGAGGTTCAGTTGGCCAGCGGGTCGCGGGGCAGGCCGAGGAGGCGCTCGCCGATCTGGTTGCGGACGATCTCGGACGTGCCGCCGGCGATCGTGAGGGCACGGGTGAAGATGTAGCTGGCCACGGCGCCGGCACCGGCCCCCTCCGACAGGGCCCCGTCCGCCCCCAGGAGGCGCACCGAGAGATCGGCCACCCGCTGAGCGTGCTCGCCGCTGAGCAGCTTGGTGACGTTGCCCTCCGGCCCCGGCTCCGACCCGGCGATGGCGCGCTCGACCGAGCGGAGGTTGAGCAGCCGCATGGCCTGGGCCTCGGACAGGAGGGCCCCGACCTCACGGGCGGCGCCCACGTCGCCGGCGTGGCGATCGAGCAGTGCCACCAGCTCGTGGCCCGTGCCGGCACCGGCCCCGCTGCCGATGGACACGCGCTCGTTGCCGAGCGTCGACCGGGCCACCTTCCAGCCGCCGTCGACCCCGCCGACGACGTCGTCGTCAGGCACGAACACGTCGTCGAAGAACACCTCGGCGAACAGGGCCCCGCCGCTGGCCTCCCGCAGCGGCCGGACGTCGACGCCCTTGGCCTTCATGTCGATCACCATCATCGAGATGCCGTCGTGCTTGCCGACCTCGGGGTTGGTGCGCACGGTGGCGAACCCGCGGTTGGCGAACTGGGCACCGCTGGTCCAGATCTTCTGCCCGGTGACCAGCCACCCCCCGTCGACCCGGATGCCCCGGGTCCGGATGGAGGCGGCGTCGGAGCCGGCGTCGGGCTCGCTGAAGAGCTGGCACCAGAAGTAGGTGCCCTCGAGGCTGGGCCGGATCCACCGCTCGATCTGGTCCGGGCCGGCGTGCTGGGTGAGGGTCTGGATGATCCACCCACCGATGCCGTACTGCGGCTTCTTGGCGCCCCGGAGCTCCTCCTCGATGACGAGCTGCTCCACCGCGCCGGCGGCACGGCCCCACGGCTTCGGCCAATGGGGCATCACGTAGCCGTCGTCGAGGAGCTTGGCCAGCTGGGCCTCCTCGGGGGTGGCATCCAGCTCCGCCTTGAAGGCCCGGACCTCGGCCCGGATGGCCTCGGCCTCGGGCGGCAGGCTCACCCCGAACGAGCGGGCCACGCCCGCCTTGGTGAGCGACGCCACCTCCTCCCGCAACGGGTCCGGCTGTCCCAGGAAGGCACGCAGCGTGGTGGCCCGGCGCAGGTAGAGGTGGGCATCGTGCTCCCAGGTGAAGCCGATGCCGCCGTGCACCTGGATGTTGCGCTTGCCGTTGTCGACCGCGGCCGAGATGGCCTGGTCGGCGGCGACCGCGGCGGCCAGGTCGAACTGCTGGCCGAGCCCGTGGGCCCGGACCGCGTCCCAGGCGGCGGCGACGCCGAGCTCGGCGTTGACGAGCATCTCGGCGCAGTTGTGCTTGACGCCCTGGAAGGTGCCGATCACCCGACCGAACTGCTGGCGGACCTTGGCGTAGCCGGCTGCCATGTCGGTGGCGGCGCTGGCCAGCCCGGCGGCTTCGGCGGACGCCAGCGCCCGGCCGAGGGAGGTGGCGGTGGCGGCACCGCCGGCGATGGTGGCCGACGGGGTCACCCCGGTGAGGGTGACGAGGGCGGCGCGGCGGGTGAGGTCGAGGCTGGCCTCGGGCTTGACGTCGACGCCGTCCTGGCCGGCATCGACAATGACGACGTCGTCGCCCACGGCCAGCAGCAGCACGGAGGCGAGGCCACCGCCCAGCACCAGGATCGAACCCTCCACGGCGGCGCCCGACCGGGTCAGGCCCGCCCCGAGGCCGACCGCGGCCAGGGTGGAGCCGTCGGCGAGGCCGGGC
>DASXLH010000225.1:0-3895 GCA_036496335.1 Acidimicrobiales bacterium | reverse complement strand
ATCCTCGGCACGAACGGGTGTTCGGTCGTAGACTGGTCGGACAGTGGCCGACAAGATCGTGGTGCGCGGGGCGCGCGAGCACAACCTGCGCAACGTCAACCTCGAGCTCCCGCGCGACAAGCTCATCGTGCTCACCGGCCTGTCCGGCTCGGGCAAGTCGTCGCTGGCGTTCGACACCATCTACGCCGAGGGCCAGCGCCGCTACGTCGAGTCGCTGTCGTCCTACGCCCGCCAGTTCCTGGGCCAGATGGACAAGCCCGACGTCGACTTCATCGAGGGCCTGTCGCCGGCCATCTCCATCGACCAGAAGACGGCCTCCCGCAACCCCCGCTCCACCGTCGGGACCATCACCGAGGTGTGGGACTACCTCCGCCTGCTGTTCGCCCGCATCGGCGTGCCCCACTGCCCGATCTGCGGCTCCGAGGTGGCCCGCCAGACTCCGCAGCAGATCGTCGACCGGATCCTGGCGCTGCCGGAGGGCACCCGCTTCCAGGTGCTGGCGCCGGTGGTGCGGGGCCGGAAGGGCGAGTACGAGTCGCTGCTCACCGACCTGGCCACCCAGGGCTTCGCCCGGGCCCGGATCGACGGCGACACCGTCGAGCTGGCCGACCTCGACGACGTGAAGCTGGAGCGCTACGAGCAGCACACCATCGAGGTCATCGTCGACCGGCTGGTGCAGCGGGAGGGCATCGCCCGGCGCCTCACCGACTCCCTGGAGACGGCCTTGCGCCTGGCCGACGGCGTGGCCGAGATCCAGATCATGCCCAGGCCGGAGGAGGGCGGGAAGGCCGACGACCCGCCCGAGGTGCTGACCTTCTCCCAGCACCTGGCCTGCCCCAACGACGGCTGGTCGATGGACGAGCTGGCCCCCCGCAACTTCTCGTTCAACTCGCCCTATGGCGCCTGTGTGCACTGCGACGGGCTGGGCACCCGCTTCGAGGTCGACCCCGAGCTGGTCGTGCCCAACGGCGATCTCACCATCGCCGAGGGGGCCATCGCCCCGCTGGCCCAGTCCCGCACCCAGTACTTCGACCGGCTCCTGGCGGCGGTGGCCGAGTCGGTCGGTGTCGACGTGAAGACGCCGTGGTCGAAGTTCACCAAGAAGCAGCAGCAGGTGTTCCTGCAGGGGACGGGCGGCAAGAAGGTCACCGTCAGCTACGAGAACCGCTACGGCCGGTCCCGCTCCTACTCCACCCCGTACGAGGGCGTCATCCCCTATCTGCAGCGCCGCCACAGCGACGCCGAGTCCGACTGGAGCCGGGAGCAGCTCGAGTCGTACATGCGGGAGGTGCCCTGCCCGGAGTGCGGCGGCGCCCGGCTGAAGCCGGAGACGCTGGGCGTCACCATCGACGGCCGCAACATCCACCAGGTGTCGTCGCTGGCCATCCGCGACGCCGCCGAGGTCCTCCTCGGCCTCGAGCTGTCGGAGCGCGATCGACTCATCGCCGAACGGGTGGTGAAGGAGATCAACGCCCGCTTGGGCTTCCTGCTCGACGTCGGGTTGGGCTACCTCAGCCTCGACCGCTCGGCCGGCACGCTGGCCGGGGGCGAGGCCCAGCGGATCCGTCTGGCCAGCCAGATCGGCTCGGCCCTGGTAGGCGTGCTCTACGTGCTCGACGAGCCGTCGATCGGCCTGCACCAGCGCGACAACAAGCGGCTGATCGACACGCTGGTGCGCCTCCGCGACCTGGGCAACACCGTGCTGGTGGTGGAGCACGACGAGGAGACCATCCGGGTGGCCGACTACGTGGTCGACGTCGGCCCCGGGGCCGGCGAGCACGGCGGCGAGGTGGTCTACGCCGGGGCGGTGCCCGGGCTGCTCAAGAGCAAGGCGTCGGTGACGGGCCAGTACCTGTCCGGGAAGCGGTCCATCCCGGTGCCCGAGGTCCGCCGCCGGCCGGGCAAGGAGAAGCTCGTCATCCGGGGGGCGCGGGAGCACAACCTCAAGGACGTCGACGTCGAGATCCCGCTGGGCTGCTTCGTCACCGTCACCGGGGTGAGCGGGTCGGGCAAGTCGACCCTGGTCAACGACATCCTGTTGGCCTCGCTGATGCAGCGGATCTACCACTCCAAGACCGCCCCCGGTCGGCACAAGGCGATCGAGGGCCTAGAGGCGCTCGACAAGGTGATCGCCATCGACCAGTCGCCCATCGGCCGCACCCCCCGCTCGAACCCGGCCACCTACACGGGCGTGTTCGACCACGTGCGGCGGCTGTTCTCCCAGACCACCGAGGCGAAGGTGCGGGGCTACCAGCCGGGCCGGTTCTCGTTCAACGTCAAGGGCGGGCGCTGCGAGGCCTGCGCCGGCGACGGGACGATCAAGATAGAGATGCACTTCCTGCCCGACGTCTACGTCCCCTGTGAGGTGTGCAAGGGGGCCCGCTACAACCGGGACACCCTCGACATCATGTTCAAGGGCAAGAACATCGCCGAGGTGCTCGACATGCCGTGCGAGGAGGGGCTCGAGTTCTTCGCCAACCAGCCGGCCATCGCCCGGCACCTCCAGACCATCGTCGATGTCGGCCTCGGCTACGTCCGGCTCGGCCAGCCCGCCCCGACGCTGTCGGGTGGGGAGGCGCAGCGGGTGAAGCTGGCCTCGGAGCTGGCCAAGCGCTCCACCGGCCACACCATCTACGTCCTCGACGAGCCCACCACCGGCCTGCACTTCGAAGACATCCGCCGCCTGCTCACGGTCCTGTCCCGCCTGGTCGACCAGGGCAACACCGTGCTCGTGATCGAGCACAACCTCGACGTGGTCAAGACCTCCGACTGGATCATCGACCTCGGTCCCGAGGGCGGCGACGGCGGGGGCACGGTGGTGGTGGAGGGCACGCCCGAAACGGTGGCGGCCACCGAGTCCAGCTACACCGGCCAGTTCCTGGCCCCCCTCCTCGCCCGCCAGCGCTGACCCGCCCGCCTCCGGTGTGCGAACTGGGTGCCACTGAGGCCCGAGGGAGGCTCCCACGGCACCCAGTTCGGGGTGGTCGACCGGGGTCGCCGGGGGGTGGGTCGGGATAGCGTCCGGCCATGGCCGACGATCTGGTGCTGTACGAGCTGCGGGGGCCGGTGGCCGTGGTCACCTTCAACCGGCCGGACAAGATGAACGCGTTCACCGTCGAGCTCGAGGACCAGTACCACGAGCGGCTGGCCGAGGCCGACGCCGACCCCGAGGTGCGGGCCATCGTGGTGACCGGGGCGGGGCGGGGCTTCTGCGCCGGGGCCGATCTCGACCTGCTGAAGGAGCTGGCCGCCGGCGACCTTCGCCTCCTGAGCGAGCACCGCCGGCCCCAGACCTTCCCGGCCACGCTGCGCAAGCCCTTCATCGCCGCCGTCAACGGCGCCGCCATCGGCGCCGGCCTCGCCTACGCCGTGCAGGCCGACCTGCGGTTCGTGTCGGAGACGGCCAAGCTCGGCACCGCCTTCTCCCAGCGGGGCCTGGTGGCCGAGTACGGGATGGCCTGGCTGCTGCCGCGCATCTGCGGGCAGGCCAAGGCGCTCGACCTGCTCTTCTCGTCCCGGATCGTCTCCGGCGACGAGGTGCTGCGGCTCGGGCTGGCCGACCGGCTCTGCCCGGCCGAGACCGTGCTCGACGAGGCCGTCGCCTACGCCACCGAGCTCGCCACCACCTGCTCCCCGGCGTCGCTGGCCATCATCAAGGACATGGTCCGCCGGCACTGGGAGATCCCGTTGGGCGACGTGGCCCGGGAGACGGTCGGCCTGATGCGCCAGTCCTTCGCCGGGCCCGACGTGCAGGAGGGCGTGGCGTCGTTCCTCGAGCAGCGTCCGTCGGTGTTCCCTCCGCTCGACCAGGGCACGACCTACCGCCTGCAGTTCTGATCCCGGATCCGCCTCATCCCGCCGTGCAGGACCGGGGCTGGACTAGACCGTGGCGATG
>DASXLH010000224.1:0-8229 GCA_036496335.1 Acidimicrobiales bacterium | reverse complement strand
CCGACAGTCGGGCCGCCACCTCGTCGGCCGAGCCGATCCCGCTCACCGTCGTGACCAGACCCCGGCCATCGAGCCACTCGAGCAGCGACCCCGTCTCGGCGTCGAAGGTGTCGAGCCGACGCTGGATCGCCTCCGGCGTGTCGTCGGCCCGCCGCTCGGCCACGCCCCCGCACGACGGGCAGCGGGCGGTCGTGCCCGGCAACCCGCAACTGCCGCACACCAGGCGCCGGGAGAGGCGCTCGAGGGCCACGGCCCGGGGCACGTCGAGGTTGACGGCGAGGCTCACGTCGGCGCCGACCGCCTCGACCAGCAGCGCGGCCTGCTCGACGGTGCGGGGGAAGCCGTCGAGGACGACGGCCCAGCCGGCGGCCCGGTCCTGGGCGAGGCGGTTCCCCACGATGTCGACGACCAGCTCGTCGGGCACGAGGTCACCCGATTCCACGTAGGGCTCCACCGCCCGGCCGAGCGCCCCACCAGCCCGGATGGCCAACCGGAGGAGATCCCCGGTGGAGACGTGGTCGGCCGGCAGATGGGCGGCGAGTCGCGCACATTGCACGCCCTTGCCCGCCCCTTGTCGCCCGATGACCAGCACAACCGCCGGACCGGGCTCGGTCGCTCCGCCACTCATGCCAGGCCAACCTCCCCACCCCGGGTCGGCGCGAATCCCTCCGCCGCCCGAAGCCTGCACCGAGCGGTGCGGTGCCGCAAACGTGCCCGGCGGGTCACGACCACACCTCCCGGACCTCCGCCCGCAGGGCGGCGAAGGTTCCCGACCGGATGGCGTCGCGCATGCGTTCGACCAGGCGCAGCGTCCACGACAGGTTGTGGACGGTCAGCAGCCGGGGCGCCGTCGGCTCATCGACCGACAGCAGGTGGCGCAGGTACCCGCGTGACCACCGCGCACAGGTGCTGCAGCCACAGGTGGGATCCGGCGGCAGCTCGTCGGTCGCGAACCGTGCGTTGCGCAAGTTCATCCTTCCGTCACCAGTCAGGAGCGTGCCATGGCGAGCCAGTCGAGTGGGCAGCACGCAGTCGAACATGTCCACTCCGAGGCTCACCGCCTCGACCATCGCGACCGGATCGCCGACGCCCATGAGGTACCGAATGCGGTCGAGCGGGAGCTCGCCCAACGCACTGCAGAGGGCCGGCAGCATCTCCGCCCGCGACTCCCCCACCGACAGCCCACCGATCCCGTAGCCGTCGAAGTCGAGGGCGGCGGTCCGCCCGGCGCTCTCGGCCCGCAGGCCGAGGTCGGTGCCCCCCTGCACGATCCCGAAGAGCGCCTGGTCGGTGCGGACGTGAGCCGATCGGGCCCGCTCCGCCCATGCCGCCGTGCGTTCGACGGCGGTGCGGACGACCTCGGGCGAGGACGGCAGCGGCGGGCAGATGTCGAGCGCCATCTGGATGTCGGCTCCCAGCTGCTCCTGGACGGCGACCGCCAGCTCGGGCGTGAGGCGGTGGGAGGTCCCGTCATAGGTGGACTTGAAGGTGACCCCGTCGTCATCGACCTTCGGATCGAGCGAGAACACCTGGAAGCCGCCGGAGTCGGTCAAGACGTGCCCGGACCAGTCCATCATGGCGTGCAGCCCGCCCAGCGCGGCCACCCGGGCCGTCCCGGGGCGCAGCATCAGGTGGTAGGTGTTGGCCAACACGAAGGCGCTGCCGAGCGACTCGAGGTCGGCGCTGGTCAGGTGCTTCACAGCCCCCCGGGTGCCGACCGGCATGAAGCACGGGGTCTCGAACGTTCCGCGCGGGGTCGTCACGACCGTGGTGCGAGCCGTGCCCTCGGTGGCCGTCACCGTCACCTCCAAGGGCGTCATCGGCTCCCTCGCGGGCGCTCGGTGGACCCAGGCTGGCGCTCGATGAACCCGGGCTGGCGCTCGATGGACCCAGGCTGGCGCTCGATGAACATCGCGTCGCCGAAGGAGAGGAACCGGTAGCCCTCGGCCAGGGCGAGGGCGTAGAGGTCCCGCCAACGGGCACCGATGAACGACTCCACCAGGCACAGCAGCGTCGAGGCCGGTTGGTGGAAGTTGGTGAGCAGCGCGTCGACGAGCTGCCAGGGGTGGTCGCCGGCGATGAGGAGGCGCGTGCGGCCGGAGAGCTCACCGGTGATGGCCGCCGTCTCGAGGGCTCGCACCGACGTGGTGCCGATCGCCACCACCCGCTCAGCGTGCCGGCAGGCCGCCAGGGTCGACGCCGGCACCACGTAGCGCTCCTCGTGCATGCCGTGGTCCTCGATCCGCTCTGCCGTGACCGGCCGGAACGTTCCCATGCCGACGGCGAGATCGACGGTCACGATCTCGGCGCCGGCCGCACGGCATCGGGCCAACACGTCCTCGGTGACGTGCAGCCCGGCGGTCGGGGCGGCCACCGAGCCGGGGTTGCGGGCGTAGACCGTCTGGTACCGGTCGGGATCGGCGAGCGTCTCGTGGATGTAGTGCGGGAGGGGGATGACGCCGTGTCGGGCGAGTGCCCCGACCGGATCGTCCGTCACCAGGCGGACGGCTCTGATCCCACTGTCGTCGCCGCCGGGCACCGCCTCCCCCACCTCGACGGTGAGGTCGGGACCGGCGACGAGGCGGGTCCCGGGAGGCACCCGCCGGCCGGGGCGCACGAGCGCCTCCCAGTGGTCGTCCCGCTCCTCGAGCAGCAGGACCTCCACGGCGCCACCGGTCGCCTTGGTCAACCGGAGACGGGCCGGGAGCACCTTCGAGTCGTTGAGGACCAGCACGTCCCCCGGCTGGACGAGCGACGGGAGGTCGCGGACGTGACGGTGCTCGGGCGGGAGATCCGTCCCCCGGTCCACGAGCAGACGGGCCGCGTCCCGTGGTTCGACGGGATGCTGCGCGATCGCCGAGGTCGGCAGGTCGTAGGTGGGCGCGGCAACGATCAGGGGATCGTCGCACGCCGGGCCGGAACCGACCATGTTGCGGAGCCCACCCGCCGGGCGGACCCCTGGTCAGCTGAACCGGGTGACGAATCCCCTGGCCCGGAAGAGGCGCAACATCCGCACGACGTAGACCATGCTCAGGACAGCGACCACCACCGCGCCCACGAGGCCGATGACCAGCTCCCGCCAGGGCGTGGGACCCCCGTCCTGGACGGCCCGGAGGGCGGCGAAGGCGTGGGTGGTCGGGAGCACCCGTCCGAGCGGCTGAAGCAGGCCGGGGAGCGCTTCGACGGGGTTGAAGACGCCCGAGACCGCCAACGTCACGAAGATGAGGCCGTAGGTGAGGATCTCGGCGCTGGGGCCGAAGCGAAGCATCAGCCCGATCGACACCTGGGACAACGCCCAACCACAGAGCATGAGGATCAGGCAGATGGGCAGCAGGGTCCAGCCGATCGAAGCGGTGTCGAACCGGTACACCACCCACGCCGCCACGACGACGGTCAGCATGCCCATCGCCAGCTTGGCCAGCCCGTAGATGGCCAACCCGATCGCGTACTCGGCCTCCCGCACCGGTGTGGCCATCACGTTGAGCAGGTTCGACGTCCAGGTCTCCTCCATGAAGCCGGTGGCGACCGCCACGTGCGTCTGGAACAGGACGTGGAACAGGATGATGCCGGCCAGCAGGTAGGGCACCCCGGCCCGGTCGCCGGCCCCGGAACTGGCGATGTAGGCGCCGAGCGCGCCCCACAGCACCACGTCGAGCAGTGGCCACATCGTCATGTCGAACCACTTGGGGAGCGACCGGCGCATCACGGTGAACTGGCGGCGGGTGACCGCCCACGTCCGTCGCCCGCTCACGGGCGCTCCCCGCAGGCGATCTGAACCTCGTGGGGGGCGCCCGTGAGCCGTGCGGCGCGAAGCCCCGCACTACGCGCGTTGTTCATGGTTCGCTCGCTCATGGCTCCCGCTCCTCGCCGCCGGTCTCGGCCAGCTCCAGGAAGACCCCCTCCAGGGTGGCGTGGCCGTACTTGGCGGCGACGGCGCTCGGGGTGTCGTCGGCCACCACCCGCCCGCGAGCCATGAACACCACCCGCTCACAGAGCCGCTCCACCTCGACCATGTTGTGGCTGGTCACGAGCAATGCCGTGCCCTCCTCTTCGCAGGTCTCCTCCAGACCGACCCGCACCCGGAGGGCGACATCGGGATCGAGCGAGGCGGTCGGCTCGTCGAGGACGAGCAGCGCGGGCCGGTGCAGCAGCGCCTTGACCAGTCCGACCAGGGTCCGCTGGCCCGACGACAGCTGCTCGCAGGGTTGCTCGGCGAGATGCCCGATCCGGAACCGCTCCAGCGAGGTCTGGATGGCGTCGTCGGCGGTCCGGCGTTCGAGCCCGTACAACCCGGCGTAGAAGCGGAGCGCCTCACGGACCCGCAGGCGGTCGGGCATCGGGAGGTAGCCGGCCGCGAAGCCGACGTGCTCCATCGCCTCCGACCGCTCCCGGGGCAACCGGTGCCCGGCGATCACGACCGAGCCCTCGTCGGGCGTGATGGCCCCGAGCAGCATGAGCAGGGTCGTCGTCTTCCCGGCTCCGTTGGCACCGAGCAGGCCGACCCGCTCCCCGTCGGCGACGTGGACGTCGACGCCGTCCACCGCCGTCACCTGCTTGAACCGTTTGCGGAGGCCGCGGGCGGTCAACACGTCCCCCATGCGACCCAGTCTCGCGGCGGTTGGCTCCGACCCGCCCCGAGTTACCAGGAGCTCAGTCGAAGAGGCTGGTACCGGCCGCCGGACCGGGGGGCGGGGCAAGACCGAGATGGGTCCAGGCGGCCGGCATGGCGGCACGGCCCCGGGGGGTGCGCAACAGCAGGCCTTGCTGGATGAGGAACGGCTCGTACACGTCCTCCACCGTCTCCGGGGGTTCGCTCACGCTGATGGCCAGGGTCGACAGCCCGACGGGACCGCCGCCGAAGCGCTCGCACAAGGCGCTCAACAGGGCCCGGTCGACCTTGTCGAGACCGAGCTGGTCGACCCCGAACAGCGCCAGGCCCTCCGTGGCGACGGTGGTGGTGACCACGCCGTCGCCGCGGACCTCGGCGAAGTCGCGCACCCGACGGAGGAGCCGGTTGGCGATGCGGGGCGTGCCTCGCGACCGCCCGGCGATCTCGCGAGCGCCTCCCGGATCGAGCGAGACACCGAGGATGCCAGCGGCCCGAACGACGATCCGCTCGAGGTCGGCGGCGGGGTAGTGGTCGAGGCGTTCGACCAACCCGAAACGGTCGCGCAGTGGGCCGGTGATCAGACCGGTGCGGGTGGTGGCGCCCACCAAGGTGAAGCGGGGCAGGTCGAAGCGGATGCTGCTGGCCGATGGGCCCTTCCCGATGACGATGTCGAGCTGGAAGTCCTCCATCGCCGGGTAGAGGACCTCTTCGACGGGACGGGGCAGGCGGTGGATCTCGTCGACGAAGAGGACGTCGCCCTCGTCCAGGTTGCTGAGGATGGCGGCGAGGTCGCCCGGGCGGGAGAGCGCCGGTCCGGAGGTGATCCGCAAGTTGGTGGCCATCTCGGCAGCGACGATGGCGGCCAGGGTGGTCTTGCCGAGCCCTGGAGGGCCGGCCAGCAACAGGTGATCGGCGGCCTGGCCTCGAAGCCGGGCCGCCCCCAGGACGATCTCCAGGTGCTCCTTGATCTCGGCCTGTCCGACGAACTCGTCGAGCCGGCGGGGCCGCAGACCGGCTTCGATCGCCGCCTCGCCCTCGACGGCGGCGCCGACCAGCAGCTCCTCCCTCACCGGACCGATCCGACCCGGCCGAGAGCCGCCCGGAGCTGGCTGGCGGCGTCGCCCTCGTCGGGGAGGTCGCGCAGGGCCTCGCGGATCTCGTCCGGCCCGTAGCCGAGCGTGGCCAGGGCCTCCCGCACCTCACGCCGCTCGCGCCCACCCTCGTCGGCCACCGCCCCGAGCAGGGCGGTGAGGTCGCCCTGGGGGACGTCGAGCCGGGTCTTCAGCTCGAGAAGCAGTCGGGTGGCGGTCTTGCGGCCGACGCCGGGCACCAGGCAGAGCCCGTCGACGTCGTCCTCGGCCAGCAGCTGACGCAGGGCCGACGGGCGGTGGACGGCGAGGATGGCCTGAGCCAGAGCCGGACCCACGCCGTGAGCGCCCAGGAGCGCCTCGAAGCACGACCGCTCGTCGACCGTGGCGAAGCCGTAGAGAACGAGGGCGTCCTCCCGGACGTGCAGATGGGTGTGCAACGTGACGGTTCCGCCGAGCGGACCGAGCTCACCGAAGGTGCCCGGCGCGACGAGCACGCGGTAGCCGAGCCCCCCGACGTCGACCAGCACCTCGCCACGGGCGGTGCGGTCGACGAGCGTGCCCCGCACGAGCCCGATCACCGGCTGGCCTCGACCCGCGCCGCCAGCGGGGCGGCGGCGTGATGGCAGAGCGCGAGGGCCAGGGCGTCGGCGGCGTCGGCCGGACGTGGCCGCTCGGCGAGGCCGAGGACGGCCTGCACCATCCGCTGGACCTGCTCCTTGTCGGCGGTGCCGCTGCCGGTGACGGCCGACTTGACCTGGCTCGGCGTGTACTGGGCGACCAGGCACCCCGCCGCCCACGCCTCGGCCAGGACCACGCCGCTGGCCTGGCCGACCGACATGGCGGTGCGCACGTTCGACTGGAAGAACACCCGCTCGACGGCGACGGCGTCGGGCCGGAGCTCCTCGAGGATGGAGCGGATCCCGGCTTGGAGCTCGGCCAGCCGCGCCGGCAGTGACGCATCGCTGGGCGTGGCGATCACGCCCGCGGCGACAGCCCGCAGTGCACCGCCGGCGCGCTCCACGGCGCCGTAGCCGCATCGGGTGAGCCCGGGGTCGACGCCGAGGACGAACACAGGTTCGACCGTAGCCGCCGGCCCGCCGCCGCGGGCGGACCCGTCAGGTCCCGGATGCCCACAAGCCGTCGAGCACCTCGGCGAGCTCGTCCGTCCGGCGGAAGGTGGCGGACGTGAGGGCGCGGTGCGACCAACGGACCACGCCGTCGGCGCCGACCACCACGATGGCCCGCCGATAGAAGCCGAGCGGCCCGAGGATCCCGTAGGCCTCGCCCACCGCCTTATCCTCGTCGACCAGGAGAGGGAAGCGGAACCCGTACTTCGCCGCGAAGGAGAGATGGCTCGCCATCCCCTGCGGGCTGAGGGCCAGGAGCTTGGCCCCGCGGCTCTCGAAGCTCGAGAGGTCGTCGTTGTAGCTGCGCAGCTGCACAGTGCAGACCTCGGTGTCGTCTCCGGGATAGAAGGCGAGCACCACCGGGACGCCCCGCAAGGAGGAGAGGGTCACGGTCTCCCCCAGCGTGGACGCCAGGGTGAAGTCGGGTGCGAGCTCGCCGGCACGGATCACGCCGCCCATGCGACCGCAGACGCCTGCCGACCGCAAGCCGGGCAGGTGGGCCCGGTGGCTGCATCCTCGGAACACGGTGCTTGCGCCCCCGGAGACCGGACCCTACATTTGAGAATCTGATACCCGATTGATTCGGCATCCTTGCCGGATCGAGCAGGATCCGAGACGAGCACCGAGAACACTGGCTTGGACGGACGCTCCACCTGGCGACGCCAGCGGGAGTGGGAAGGGGGATGCATGAAATCGGACGTTGCGGAGCCGGACGACCTCGTACGCGAGTCGTCCAACCGGCTGTCGCTGTCGACCCTGAGCGATGGGGACGGCAGCCGCGACGCCTCGCGCGAGCGGAGCCTGGCCGACCGCAAGGAGCTCGCCGCCGAGCTCCTCGAGCGTCAGCCGGGCTTGTCCGACCGCGCCGTCGGCCGCCAGTGCGGGCTCTCCCCCGCCACCGTCGCGTCGCTGCGCACCCAGGCCCAGATCGCCGATGCCGGCGCCAGCGTCCGCCTCGGCCGGGACGGCCGCTCTCGTCCCGTCGACGGAGGAGCCTTGCGCCAGCGGATCGCGGCCGCCATCCAGGAGGACCCCGACGCCTCGCTGCGGACCATCGCCCGCCGAGTGGGAGCCTCCCCGGAGACGGTCCGCAGCGTGCGGATGCAGCTGTCCCAGACCGAGCCCGATGCGGTGTCGCGCCCGGCCACCCGCCCCACCCCGGCGGTCGAGATCGACATGCTGGTCACGCTCCCGCCGCCTCCCCTCCCCCCGCCGAGCTGGCAGGAGGACACCGCCTGCAGCTCCACCTCCGACGGCGCGGCCTTCGCGACCTGGTTCGAGCAGAGCGGCCTCGACGACCAGGGCTGGCGGGAGTTCGTCCACTCCGTCCCGCTCAGCCGGGTCTACGAGATCATCGACGAGTCGCGCCGCCGCTCCTCGGTCTGGACCGGCTTCGCGCAGG
>DASXLH010000223.1:0-8211 GCA_036496335.1 Acidimicrobiales bacterium | reverse complement strand
TGGCCTGTCCTACCAGGTGGCCGACCTCGAAGGGGCCAGGGCCCATCTCGCCAAAGCCGGCGTGGCCGTCTCGGCCGGCAGCCACGAGGCGTGCCTCGAGATCGACCCGGCCGTCACCCAGGGAGCCCGCTTCGAGCTGACCGCGGAGTAGACCCCGATCGATCCGGCTTGGCCGGTCGATCGGGAGTCTTTGGTCAGCGCGGCCGAAGGCCGCTCAGATCAATTCGCATCGAAACCTCCGGTTGCGATGCGACCCTCAGCGAGGAATCGTGCTCAGGCCTGGCTCTGGATCGATGCCGAGGCTGTTGGTCAGCAGGGACACGAGGTGGTACTGCCCGACCACGAAGACCAACTCGATGAGCTGGCTCTCGGTGTAGCGGTGGACCAGCGCCGACCAGTGGGCCTGGGAGATCGTCGAGTCGCGGTGCAGGTCGTCGGCCACGTCGACGAGCAGCCGGGTCCACTCGTCGGTCTGGGGGTCGTCCTTGGCCAGCTCGTGCCGCTCCGCCTCCGAGAGCCCCAGGGCCTCCGCCGCTCGTTCGTGCTGGCCCCAGGGGTAGTCGGCCCCGCAGTTGCGGGCGGTGCGCAGCACCAGGATCTCGCGGTCGATCGGGGGCAGCTCGCCCCACCGAAGGAGGGAGTTGCCGAACGACGCCCATCGCTTCAGGAGCTGGGGGTGCTTCGCCACCGTGCCGAAGAGGTTCGACGCCGTCCCGCCTCGAGGGCTCACGCGCTCGAGCACCTCGAGCTGCTCCTGGTCGGACTCGGTGGGGTGCAGCGGGGTGATCCGCGGAGAGGTCATGGCCGGCCTCAGTTGCCGGTGAAGTTCGGGTCGCGCCGCTCGGCGTAGGCCCGCATCGCCTCGCCCTGGTCGGAGCCGGCCCCCATGTGCAGGAAGGTGACCTCGTCCCGGAACGACTGGCGCATCGTGGCGTCGTAGACCGAGTTGAGCTGATCCTTGATGTGCCCGATGCGGATCGTCGGGCCGCTGGCCAGGCGCTTGGCCCAGGCCTTGACGGTCTCGTCCCACTCGGCCGCCGGGACGACCCGGTTGACGAGTCCCCACCGCTCGGCGTCGGCGGCCGACACCGGATCGCCGAAGATCGCCATCTCCTTGGCCCGGACGAGGCTGGTGAGCTTGGTGAGGATCCAGGCTCCGCCCCCTTCCAACGGCAGGCCGCGCCGCACGAACACCTCCCAGAACCGGGCGTCCTCGTGGGCGAGGATCAGGTCGCAGCCCAACGCGAGCTGGCACCCGCCGCCGGCGGCGATGCCGTTGACCGCCGCCAGGAACGGCTTCTCGCTGTTCCAGATGCCGTTCATGAGCCTCGACCACCCGTAGAGCAGCCCGTCGGTGCGGGTGCCGTCGTGGCCTTCGCGGCGTCGCTCGGGCGGTACCTCACCGGCACCCCCCACCTGGGTCAGGTCGGCGCCGGACGAGAAGGCGACGCCGTTGCCCGTGATGACCGCGGCCCGGACCGTCGGGTCCTCGCTCACCTCGTGGATGGCGCCGAGCAACGCGTTGCGCAGCGGCCGGTCCATGGCGTTGCGCTTCTCGGGTCGGTTGAGGCGGAGCCACGCCGCCCCGTCCTCGTCGACCTCGTACAGCAAGCCCGCGTCCGCCCAAGCCGCGATGTCAGCCGCCACGTCTTCCCCCTCGTCGTCGTCCTCGTCCTCGCAGGCCGCGTCGCGGTCCCCGGGAGGCCGATCCTACGACCCGAGGACGACTCCTCCGGCGGCCGCACCCGTCGGCAACCCGGCGGGCTGATCTGCTACGAGTGCGGCATGGCCGACGACGACGCCTGGGACCCGGAGCAGTACGGGCGCTTCGCACGGGAGCGTCGTCAGCCCTTCGACGACCTGATGACGCTGGTCGAGCCCGTCCCCGGTGGCCGGGCCCTCGATCTGGGTTGCGGGACGGGGGAGCTCACCGTGGACCTGCACCGACGTCTCGGCGTGGCCTCCACCGTCGGCATCGACACCTCGGGGTCGATGTTGCGTGCCGCGCCGGTGGTCGACGGCGTGCGCTTCGAGCTGGCCGACCTCACTGCCTTCGAGCCTCAGGCGCCGGTCGACGTCGTCGCCGCCAACGCGTCGCTGCAGTGGGTGCCCGACCACGGAGCTCAGCTGGCCCGGCTCACCCGTTGGCTGGCGCCCGGTGGGCAGGTGGCCGTGCAGGTGCCCACCAACGCCGACCATCCCGCCCATGCGTTGATCGCCGAGGTGGCCGGCGAGGCGCCCTTTGCGTCGGCCATGCACCCGGACGCGCTCGTCGATCCGGTCGCCGCCAACGTGCTCCCGCCGGCCCGCTACGCCGAGCTCTTGCACCAGCTCGGCTTCACCCGCCAGCACGTGCGTCTGCAGGTCTACGGCCACCTGCTGGCGTCGACGGCGGAGGTGGTCGAGTGGACGCGGGGCACCACCTTGACCCGGATCGAGAAGGGACTTCCGCCCGAGCTGTTCGCGCCCTTCGTCGCCCGTTACCGGGAGCGTCTCCTCGACGTGCTGGGCGACCAGCGCCCGTACTTCTACGCCTTCAAGCGCATCCTGGTCTGGGGCCGTGTGGCCTGAGGATTCCGTCGGCGTCTAGACAGCTCTCAGCACTCGAGCGGATCGGTCGGCACTGTGTTCATGTGGAGCCTCGCCTTCGGCTCGGTTCCTCAGCGTCCGGCGTCCGTTCGTTCATCCAGGGGGAGGGCACATGGACCGCAGCGAGACGGGCCAGGAGCGGTCGTGAGCACCGAGAGCGGACCGGCGCTGTCGGGACGGGTGTGCGTCGTGGCAGGGGCGTCGGCAGGGATCGGGCTGGCGACGGCGAGCCGCTTCGCGGCCGAGGGTGCCACCGTGGTCATGCTCGCCCGGGGGAAGGAGCGTCTGGACGAAGCGGCGGAGGGCGTAGGGCCGAACGCCGTCCCGATCTCGACGGACATCGCCGACCCGGGCTCGGTTCGGGATGCGTTCGGCGCGGTGGCCTCGTCCTTCGGGCGCGTCGACGTGCTGCTCAACGTCGCTGGCGTCACCCGCGTCAGGTGGCTCGAGGATGCGAGCGACGACGACATCGCCCACGTGATCGGCGTGAACCTCCTCGGCGCCATCTACACGACCCGAGCGGCCATCCCGTTGCTCGATGCCGCCGGCGGCGGGGTCATCGTCAACGTCTCCTCGGAGATCACGCTCGACGCCATGCCGATGATGACCCTCTACGGCACCAGCAAGGCCGGCCTCGAAGCCTTTTCGAAGGCCATGAACCGCGAGCTGCGCAACCGGTCGATTCGCGTGTGCGCCTGCGTGGTCGGCGCAACCAGTCCCACCTCGTTCGGCGACAACTTCTCGGCCGAGGATGTCGCCACCGCCATGCCCGTGTGGTTGGCAGACGGCTACATCGGCCGGGTGGCCGGTACCGATGGCATGGACCCCCGCGACGTCGCCGAAGCGCTGCTCTTCCAGGTGACCCGGCCAGCCAGCCAGATGCTCGACGTGATGCACGTCCGGGCGTCTCGCTGATCCGAGGATCGACGGAGAGGCTCTGGCTCTCGTACCTCGGCGTCACTTCGACGTGAGCGCTCTCCTACTCGGGGCGGAGGCGCGGCTTGTGCTCGAGATCCCCGGGATGGTCGCCAGCATGTGGGCGTGCCAGAGCGCAGCCGCCGCGTCGCCCTCGCCGGCCTCGATGAGGTCGACCACCTCGCCGAAGCGCTGCGCGTGCCAGGCGATGGTGTCGATGTCGGGGATGTCGTCGACCTGACGGTGGATCTCGTGGCGCACCAGGCTGTCGATCATCAGGGAGAAGAGCTTGATGGTCTTGTTGTTCGATGCCTCGAGGAGCAGGACGACGAAGTCGGCGGCCGCCTCGCCGAAGTCGACCATGGTGGTGCAGGCGGCGGTGCGCCGGACGCAGCGGCGTAGCGCTTGGAGCTGGCGCTTCGTGCGTCGGGTGGCGGCGAGGCGGACCGCGCCCGGCTGCAACAGGATGAGGGCTTCGAACAGGTCGTGCAGCTCGGCCCCTTCGACCTGGAGGTAGAGGTCGGCCCGCTTGGCGAGCACGTCGACGTCGAGCTCCTGGACCCGGGGCCCGCCTCCCGGCCCACGCTGGATCCGCACGAGCCCCTCGGACTCGAGGATCCGCAGGGCCGAGCGCATGGTCGGCTGGGACACGCCGTAGTTCGTCATGAGGATCGACTCGGGAGGGAGCGCGTTGCCCGGCTTGAGCCGTCCCCGGGCGATCTGGGACCGGATGTCCTCGGCGACGACGGAGGCCTTGCGACCCCCTGCCGCTCCGTCGCCGTTGGTTGCCGTCATCCTCGTCCTCCACTGCCGCCGCTGACTCGACCGTTCCGACTGCCTACCGTACGGTGGGCGGGACGAGGGGGCCGCTGGCCTCGGGAGGAGGGGGACTGCGAATGGCCGAGGCAATTTCCGACGATTTCGTCTACATGAGGGGCCGCAAGCTCGACTTCCCGGTCTTCGACGCCGACAACCACATGTACGAGACGAAGGAGGCGATGACGAAGTTCATCCCTCCGGAGTACGAGGGGATCATCAAGTACGTCGAGATCAACGGGCGCACGAAGGTCGCCATCAAGGACCACATCAGCGACTACATCCCGAACCCGACGTTCAATCGGGTCGCCTCGCCCGGCCGCAACGCCGACCCGTCCTTGAAGAAGGCCATCCCCGGCATCGACGCCTTCTTCGACCCGGAGCCGCGGCTGACGCTGATGAAGGACATGGGCATCGACAAGACGATGCTGTGGCCGACGCTGGCCAGCGTCCTCGAAGAGCGCCTCTGGGATGACCCCCGGGCCGTGCAGGCAGTGGTGCACGCCCTCAACGAGTGGATGTACGAGCACTGGACCTTCAACTACGCCGACGCCATCTACTCCACCCCGATCATCAGCCTCTCGATCATGAGCGACGCCATCGAGGAGCTCCAGCGGGTGGCCGACCGGGGCGCCAAGGCGTTCCTGCTGCGAGTGGCGCCCGTGCCGACCTATGAGGGTCGGCGGTCCTTCGCCCTGCCGGAGTTCGACCCGTTCTGGGAGCTGGTCCAGGAGCTCGACATCACCGTCGGCATGCACTCCGGCGATCCCGGCTACCACCGCTACACCAACGAGTGGGAGGGTTTCGGCGACCTCGAGTTCCGCCCCTTCGCCCGTCCCGGGAACCCCGGGTTCCAGCTGCTCTCGTCGGAGAAGTCCCCGATCGTCGACGCTGTGGCCTCGATCCTCGGTCACGGGCTGGCGAGCCGCTTCCCGAAGCTCCGCTTCACGCCGACCGAGTTCGGGGTCGACTGGGTCCGGCCCTTCGTCACCAAGTTGCGGCGGGCGTCGGAGCGCTCGGCGGTCCTCTTCGACGAGGACCCGCTCGAGGTCTTCAACCGCAACGTCTTCATCCACGCCTTCCAGGAGCACGACCCTGCCGATCTCGCCACCTACGTGCCGGTCGACAACATCACCTTCGGGTCCGATTTCCCGCACCCCGAAGGCCTGGCCGACCCGCTCGGCTGGTCCGAGTCGTTGGAGTCGTTCTCGGAGGAGGACCAAGCCAAGATCATGGGCGGCAACATGGCCCGGATCATGAAGGTGGCGCTCTAGGACTGATCGGCAGGGCCGACCGGCCGGGGCCTGGGGGTCCCCGTCCGGCCGGCCCTGCCCTTCGCCGTCAGGCGGGGGCGGCGACGCCGAGGCCGAAGAGCTCGGCGGCGTTGCCGCCGAGGAGGCGGTCGATCATGGCCTGGTCGACCCCGTTCGCCTCGAGCATCGCCCGGGCCTCGGCGGGACCGGAGGCGTCGTGGTGCGGGTACCGGGAGCCCCAGGCCGCCTTGTCGCCGAGGCGATCGGGCATACGGGCCACCGGGCGTTCCCAGCTGTCGAACGAGACGCAGATGGGCTGGCGCTCCCAGACCTCCTCGGGCTCGAGGCAGACCGGCACGCCGCCCATCCCGCCCAGCCACAGGTAGGTCTCGCTCTTCTCGAGGGCGAGGGGCACCCAGGTGGTGCCGGCGTGGGCGATGGCGACCCGCAGCCGGGGCAGGTCCTCGAACAGGCCGTGGAACATGGCTGTGGTCACGAAGAGGTCGGCATCCTGCATGTAGGCGATGGGCTCGGCGATGGTGTGGTGCACCCCCACCCGTTCGGACACCCGGTCGGCGAACCCGCCGCTGGAGATGGCGTCTGGGCCGGTGATGCCGGACGACGGGTGCACGCAGGCGACGACCCCGAGCTCCGCGCAGCGGGCCCAGAGCTGGCGGAAGGGGGCGTCCTCGACGAACACCGGGAGGTCGGCCGTGCTAGCCGTCCCGCCCATCATCTCGCTGACCATCTGGTTCATGGCCGCGCCCCTGGAGCCGGCGGCGTCGGCCAGCCGATAGAACGCCGGTCGGACGAGGGCCGCGCGGAACCCCTTGGCCTGGGCGCGGTCGAGCTCGTCGGCCGCGGCCGCCGGGTCCTGGAGGGGCAGGGCGGCGACGGGGTGCAGCCGGCCTTGACCGGCGCCGGCGAGATCCCAGACCCAGTCGTTGTAGGCCCGGCACAGGATGGCGGCCGCGTCGCGATCGACGATCTGGGGGAGGTACTCGGCCAGCAGGGTCGGGTAGACGACCTGGCGGTCGACACCCATGGCGTCCAGATCGGCCAGCCGGGCGGCCGCGTCCCAGCCGCCCGGGTTGAGCGGATGCCCCATCGCCGGATCGAGGGCGCCGATCTCGTCGACGGTCATCCCCGGCCGCCAGATCGCCTGACGGTTGATCTTGCTGCGGTTCAGGCCCTTGGCGGGCGCGCCGTTCAGCGTGGTGACCGCCACACCATCGGCGTCGACCCGGGACGAGAAGGCGGCGGTGACACGATCGCGGTCCGCGGCCGGGACGTAGTCGTCCCAGATGGCGGCCGGTTCGTAGACGTGGCTGTCGACGTCGACGACCTCGGCCATCAGTAGGTGCTCCCGCTGGCGGCGCCTGCCGTCCGTAGGCTGTTGAAGGCGTCCGGATCCATCCCCATGGCGATCAACCGGTCCATGTTCTCGCGGGGGTGAGCCACGAGGTCGGCCCACTCCTCCAGCTCGGGACCCTGCGGGAACCAGTCCGGGCGGTCGATCGGATCGGCCTCCTCGGTGACGAACATCTTTGGCTCGATGCCGTACCAGCTCGCCGCATTGCTGCCGAGGAGCTTGTGCTGCACGGCGTCGGGCACGCCCGCCGCCGTCATGTTCCGCATCCCGCTCCAGACGTCGGCGCCGTCGTGGTGATAGGCGTCCGAGGCCCAGATGCCGATGTTCTCGTAGTCGCCCCACTGGCGGAACACGCCGATCTCGTCCGACTCGAACGAGATCACCGACTGCGCCCTGAACGCCTCGGAGGGCAGGCGGTCGCCGGCGTAGCCCCGCTCCCGGGCATACAGCTTCCAGAGCCGGTCGCAGTTGTCGAGGAAGTAGGGCAGCCATTCGGCGTTCGACTCGAAGACGGCCATCTTCAGCTTGCTGTACCGGTCGAGGAACCCCGACAGGAGCACCTGCGCCAGCCACACCTGCATCTCGTGGATGAACGAGAAGGTCTGGCTGTCCACGCCCGACCGGGTGAACAGCTCGCCGGGAGAGGTGAAGTAGTCGGGTCCCAGGGGATGCGGTTGACCCGGCGCCGGGAAGGTGTGCATCCCGAGGACCATGCCGGTCTCCTCGAAGGCGCGGAACACCTCGTCGTAGTCGCCCCCGCCCTTCATCATGGCGTGGCGCAGCTCGTTGGGGTACTTGGCCTGGGCGTCGATCGGGCGGATCAGCCCGACCGGGTGGCCGAGCTCCTTGGCCCTGAAGATCTCCTTGGCGGTGCGGACCGGATCCTGGACCGGCAGGAGGGCGGCGCCGTACAGGCGGCCGGGGACCTCGTTGCACCAGTCGACCAGGAAGTCGTTGTAGGCCTGGCAGAAGACGTCGACACCCTCTTCGCTGGTGGCGAAGGGGAGGTACATGATCACCATCGTCGGGATGACCAGGACCTGGTCGATGCCCATGAGGTCCATCTCGGTGATGCGCGCCCTGGGATCGATGGCGCCGTCGTGGTGGACGTAGGCCCGCTGCTCCTCGGTGAGCGGCACCATCGACTGGAGCTTGCGCATGATCTTCTTGTTCATCTGCGGACCGGCGATGCAGATCGGGTTGTAGGACGGCGCGAAGTGGCCGTTGCCACCACCCATCACCGGCTGGTCACCGTTGAGCCACGCC
>DASXLH010000222.1:0-1662 GCA_036496335.1 Acidimicrobiales bacterium | reverse complement strand
GGTCCATCACGCGTGGCCGTCGATCCCCGGCGACGAGCTCCATGTGGTTGACGGCTGGGTCCGCGACACGTACGAGCACGAGGCATCCGGCTATCTCCGCTGGCACGCCCAGACCATCCGTTCCCTGCTGTCGACACCGCGGTAAGGCGGTGAACGGCGGTGCAGGCCGGTCGCTCGCCAATACCCGCCGTGTCGTCGTCTCGCCCCCTCTCGGCCGCATGCGCCATTGAGGCATCCGCGGGGGAGTGGCATAGGTTCGCCCTGAGATGGCAACGGTAGCCGAGCTGGCCCGGGCCCGCACCGGGCTGAGCGGGCCGCAGGCCGCCCATCTCCAGCGCCTGGTGGCGGCGTGGGGGCCCCTGGCCGACCTGTGCTTCGCCGATCTCCTCCTGCTGGTGCCGGGGAGTGACGGCCGCTTCGTCGTCGTCGGGCAGATCCGCCCCACGACCAACCAGACCGTCTACCGCCAGGACCTCGTCGGCGACGAGCTCACCCCGGAGGCGACACCGCTCGTCGACCGGGCCTGGCGCACCGGCACCCTGGTCGAAGGTGAGGCGGTCCGCGACCCCGCCGACGTCCGCACCCGGGTGCTGTGCATCCCGGTCCGCCACGACGGGAAGGTGGTGGCGGTGGTGAGCCGCGAGTCGGCCACCACCATCGGCCGCCAGCCCGGCGAGCTCGAGCGGACCTATCTCCGGGTCTTCGACGGCTTCGCCTCGATGATCAGCGACGGCTCGTTCCCGTTCGCCGTCGACGAGGCCGACGGCGAGGAGTCGCCCCGGGTGGGCGACGGCGCCATCATCCTCGACGCCTCCGGGAGGGTGGAGTACGCCTCGCCCAACGCCGTCTCGGCCCTGCACAAGGTCGGCGTCCACGCCAACGCCGAGGGGATGCGCCTCGACGAGCTCGGCCTCGAGGCGGCGGCCGTTCGGTCTGCGCTCGCCGCCGGCGTCCCCGTCACCGAGGAGGTGGAGCGGGGGACGGAGGTGAGCGTCCTCCTGCGCTGCCTGCCGGTGCTGCGCGACGGCGAGGTGTCGGGCGCCCTGGTCCTGCTCCGCGACGTGTCCGAGCTCCGCCGGCGGGATCGTCTGCTGCTGTCGATGGACGCCACCATCCGGGAGATCCATCACCGGGTGAAGAACAACCTGCAGACCATCTCGTCGCTCCTGCGCCTCCAGGCGAGGCGGCTCCAGTCCCCCGAGGCCCGTGCCGCCCTCGAGGAGTCCGTCAGGCGGATCCGGTCGATCGCCCTCGTGCACGAGACCCTCAGCCGGGAGACCGGCGACGAGATCCCCTTCAACGAGATCGTCCGTCCCCTGGTGCGGATGGTGGAGGAGAGCCTGGTGACCCCCGAGCGCTTCGTGCGCGTGGGCGTCACCGGCGACGCCGGCTCACTGCCGGCCGAGGTCGCCACCCCGCTGGCCGTGGTCCTCACGGAGCTCGTCCAGAACGCCGTCGACCACGGCTATCCGGAGGGGACCGAGGCGGGCGAGGTGGTCGTGGAGCTCGACAACGACGGCAGCTGGCTGTGCCTGCGGGTCATCGACGCCGGGGTGGGACTGCCACCGGGGTTCCGGGTGGAGGCGGCCACGGGCCTGGGCCTCTCGATCGTGCGGGGCCTGGTCGTCAGCCAGCTCGGCGGCACGATCGACATGCGCAGCG
>DASXLH010000221.1:0-6752 GCA_036496335.1 Acidimicrobiales bacterium | reverse complement strand
GTCCCGTCGGAACGGGTCGTCGTGAGGACGTCGTCGATCTGGGCAACGGCATAGACGACGGCCTGATCGAGTCCCATGTCCTCGCCCTCGAGGCGGAGGCGGGCGAGTTGCTCCTCGGTCAGCCGGGCGACGAGGCGCCGGCTGGCCTCCCGTCGAAGGTCGGTCATGTAGCCGCGACTGGTCAGGGCGACGGCCTGCGACTCGTTGTGCCCGGCGGACGCCGCCGTCCAGGCCCGGCCGATGCCGCGGGCCGCTCCTTGCAGCTTGGCGGCCACCTCGGGCCGATCGTCGGCGAGGGCGAGGGCCGACAGGTTGAACATGCCCAGCAGGAGGGGTCGGTCGGCCTGCCAGTGCAGCACCGGGATGACCGAGCGGGTGAACTGAAGGGTGAGGGGCCAGTCGCCGAGGCGGGCCGCGACCGCGGCACCTTGGACGGCCTCTTCCTGGTCGGATCCGGACTCCAGGATCAGGGCGCGGGCGCGTTCGGGATCCACGCCGACGAGGGCGTTCGCCAGGTAGCCGCGGGCCAGGCTGATCGTGGCCGGCCCGCAGAACTGGCGGGCGAGGTCCAAGGCGTGGGTGGCGGCCTCGACCGCGTCGCGGTCGTCGTCCGTGCCGATGCGGAGGTTGGCCGCCGACGCCAGCTCGAGGGCGGCGAAGGCCTTCTGCCCGGCGGCGAAGGCCTGCTCTCCGGCTTCCTGCCAGTGCTCTGCGGCGGCGTTGAAGACGCCGTAGGTGAACTCGAGGTTCCCGCGGGCATCGCTCACCCAGGCCTCGAGCATCCCGGCCGATGGTCCTCCGAGGCGCTGTTCGGCTTCGAGGGCCTGGGTGCAGCGCAGCTCGACCAGAGCGCCGTCACCGTTGGTTCCGGCTTCGAACGCCGCCCGCGTGAGAGCTTGGGGATACAGGCGATGATCGGCCGCGCCTCCCAGGCCGAGGGCCGGCTCGACCGGGATCGCAACGGTGTACCCGCCTTGGAACCGGGAGAGGACGCTGGCACCGATCTGCAGCCCGACGTCAGCGTCGTCCGTGTCGATCGCCCAGTTCATGGCGGCCACGAGGTTCTCACCCTCGGCCGCGAACCGTTGCCGCCACAGCAGCTCCTCGGGACCGTAGGCCTGCCGGAACGCGCTCTCGGCCAGCTCGGCGTAATAGGTGGCATGCGCGGCCCGCAGACCGTCCGCCTCGGTGGGATCGAGGCGCTCCTCGCCGTACTGCCGAATCGTCTCCAAGAGGCGGTACCGGGTGACCGGACCATCGTGGTCGGCCACGACGAGCGAGCGGGCCACGAGCCCGGCGAGGAGATCGAGCACGTCGTCGGCCTCGACCACTCCGCCCGCGCAGACCTCTTCGCAGGCACGGAGATCGCAGCCCCCGGCGAAGACGGACAGGCGGGTCAACAGGGTTTGTTCGGCCGGACTGAGGAGGTCGAAGGACCAGTCGATGGCTGCCCGCAGGGTCTGGTGGCGCTCCACCGCGCCCCGACGGCCCCCGGCCAGCACCCGGAACCGACGGTCGAGTCGGCCGGCCAGCTCGGCCGGGCTGATCGTGGGTATCCGGGCCGCGGCCAGCTCGATCGCCAGCGGGATCCCGTCCAGTCGGCGGCAGACCTCCGCCACAGCCTCGCTGTTGGCCCCGCTCAAGCGGAAGGCGGAGTCGACCGCCACCGCCCGGTCGATGAAGAGGCGGACGGCGGCGGACGCCGCCACGGTGTCCGGCGGGTCGTGCGGCGACGGGGCACCCAGGGACGGGACGGCGATGATCCGTTCGCCCGACACGGCCAGCCCCTCTCGGCTGGTGGCCAGGACCGTGACCGAGTCGCACGAGCTGATCAGCGTCGAGACCAGCTCGGCGGCGGCGCCGATCAGGTGCTCGCAGTTGTCGACCACGACCAGCAGCAGCTTGTTGCGCAGGAGGTCGACGAGCGCGTCGACGGCATGGGCACCGCTGGGGACGGTGAGCCCGAAGGCGGTCGCCATCGCATCGGCGACCTGTGCGCCGTCCCGCACGGAGCCGAGCTCCACCAGCCATGCGCCATCCCGGTGACGGGGCAGCAGGTCGGCCGCCACCTGGAGGGCCAGCCGGCTCTTGCCGACGCCACCGACCCCGGTCAGCGTCACCAGGCGCGACTGGGCGAGGGCCTCCTGGATGGCGGCGAGCTCGGTGATCCGACCCACGAACGACGTCACCTGCAGGGGCAGGTTGCCGGGAAAGGCGCTCATGGACCGGAGCTGGGCGAAGGTGCCGCCGCCGACCTGGAACACGTGCATGGGCCGATCGAGATCGCGGAGGCGATGCTCACCCAGGTCGACCAGCGCCACGCCGTCCCCCAGCTCGCCCCGGACCAAGGGCTCCGTGGTGCCCGAGATCACGAGCTGGCCACCCTGGGCCACCGCCATCAGACGGGCGCACCGGTTCAGCGGTTGGTTCAGGTAGTGCCCGTCCACGAGGATGCCTTCGCCCGTGTGGATGCCCATCCGCGCCGCCAGCGTGCCGAGCGGCAGCGGCCACTGCTCCCCGGCCAGCCCTTGTTGCGCCTCCACGGCGGCGGCGACGGCGTCTCGGGCCGACCCGAACACGGCGGCCATGCCGTCGCCCATCCGCGAGTAGACGACCCCCCGATGGGCCGTGATGGCCTGCTCGAGGATCTCGTCGTGGCGGGCCAGTGCCCCGGGCATCACCTCGGGGTGCTCCTCCCAACGACGGGTCGATCCCTCCAGATCCGTGAACAGGAAGGTCACGGTCCCGACAGGAAGATCCACCACGTACTCCGATCGCCCGAGCCTGCGGCGCCAAGCTTGTCCGATCGGGGCCGTATCGGCGAGACCCGGCCCCGAGCCACCAGGCTCGCAGTCGCCGGGTTCTGGCCTCAGAGCCGCTCGAGCGCCGAGCGGGCGGCCCAGTAGCCAGCCATGCCGTGCACGCCGGCGCCCGGCGGGGTCGAGGCTGAGCAGAGGTAGAGGCCCTCGGCCGGGGTCCGGTACGGATCGAGGGCGATGCGGGGACGGAAGAGGAGCTGGAGCCCGTCCGAGGCGCCGCCGGCGATGTCGCCGCCGACGTAGTTGGCGTTGTGGGCCTCGAGCTCGGCCGGACCGTGCACGGCACGGCCGAGGACGAGCTCACGCCAACCGGGGGCGAAGCGCTCGAGCTGTGCCTCGATTCGAGCCGTCATGTCCTCCTCGCAGCCGACCGGGACATGGCAGTAGGCCCACAGGGTGTGCTTGCCGGCCGGCGCGCGGGTGTCGTCGAACATCGACTGCTGGGCGACCAACACCAGCGGCCGTTCGGGCACGTGCCCGGTGGCGACGTCCCGCTCTGCCGCGGTGATGGCCTCGGCACTACCCCCGAGGTGGACGGTCCCGGCCCGTCCGACGCCTTCGGCTGACCACGGCATCGGTCCGTCGAGCGCATAGTCGAGCTTGAACGTCGCGCTGCCGTGCCGGTAGCGACGGTAGGAGCCCGGTGGCAACCGGTCGCCGGCGATCGAGACGAGCTGCCAGGGCGTCGTGTCGAACAGCACCGCCTTGGCCCTCGGGAGGTCGTCGAGCGACCGGATCGGCTGGCCGCACTCGATCGTGCCGCCGAGGGCCCGCAGATGGGACGCCAGCGCGTCGGCGATGGCCTGGCTCCCGCCTCGGGCGGCCGGCCATCCCGCCGCGTGACCGGCGGCGACGAGCACCGAGCCGGCGGCCGCCGACAGGGGCCGCCCGAGCGAGGTGTTGGCATGGGAGGCGATGCCCGACCACACCGCTCTGGCGTCGGGGGGTCCGATCGCCCGACCCAGCAGGGCGGCCGGCGGGGCCGCCCGAATACCGAAGCGGGCGAAGGCCAAGGGGCCCGACGGGATCGCGGCCGGGGGCCTGAGCAGATCGTGGGCCAGCACGGGCCAGTCGTGGACGAGGGGCCCGAACACCCGGCGCCAGCCGGGTCCGAGCTGCGCGGCGGTCTCGTCAATGGAGCGGTGGACGAACCGAGCGGTCCCGTCATCGAGCGGATGGGCCAGTGCAACGTCGGGATGGACCCACTCCAGACCGTGCTGGTCGAGCGGGAGGCCGGCGAAGAACGGCGACGCCGCACCCATGGGGTGGATCGCCGAGCACACGTCGTGCCGGAATCCGGGGACGGTCAGTTCCTCCGTGCGGGTGCCGCCGCCGACGGTGGCGGCCGCCTCGACGACGAGCACCGACCGGCCGGCTCCAGCCATCTCGATGGCGGCCGCCAAACCGTTCGGTCCGGCCCCCACGACCACGGCGTCGTAGTCGGGGCGGGGGCTGCCGGCGACCACGGCCTATACCTACACGCCCTGCTTCGGTCCGACCACCATGCTGGCCCTCCACCCGGGCCGGAGGGTGGCCACCCCTCATGAGGCGCAGCGTCCTCTGGCCGCCGCTCTAAGAAAGCGGAAGTTGACAATAGAAGCGGGGGTGGACCTACGATCTCGAAGAGGGTGACGACGAGGGGGAACGCGGATGCGACGGTTCTCGGTACGACCAGCCATCACGCTGAAGGGCCGGAAGTTCAAGGGGATGAGGGGTTGGGCCGGCAAGCCGTTCCATCCGCCCCTGACCGACATCCCCGTCGCCGCCTACGTCCTTGCCGCCGCCTTCGACGTCATCTCCCGCGTCGGGGGACACGACCACGCCTGGGCCCACGACTTCTGGCACGCCGCGACCTACGTGTTCATCGGTGGAGCCGTCGTCTCGGTGCTCGCCGCCCTCACCGGGCTGTTCGACTGGCTGCGCTCGTCCGAGCCGGGCACCCAGGCTCGCCGCACCGCCAACACCCACGCCGTGATCATGCTCACGGTGACCGCTCTCGCACTGGTGGACATCGGCCTGCGGCTGAACGGCTACCACACCGAGATCTCGACGCCCACGGGGATCATGGCGTTGTCGGTGGTCGTCGCCGGGCTGGTCGCGTGGGGCGCCACCTACGGCGGCAGCCTGGTGTTCGACTATGGCTTCAACGTGGAGACAGCTGGTGACAGCCCGGTCTGGCACGTCTCCGAGACCGACGTGCTCCCGTCCGACAAGGCGTAGATCGCCCGGCCTCACCGGGCCGGGCCCATCGGCTCGTCCGCCCTGTCGGCCCGTGCGGTGTCTCCGGCGGCGTCGCGGGGTAGAGCCGGCGACATCGCCGACGCAGAGGAGACGATCGTGGATGTGACCAAGATCCTGGAAGCCGACCACGCAGGGGCCAAGAAGCTGTTCGCCGACATCCAGCGCGCCGAGGGGGCCGACCGCCAACCACTCATCGATCAGCTCACGCGCGAGTTGCGCGCCCATATGGATCTCGAGGAGGCCGTCGTCTACCCGACGATGGGACCCGTCACGGGCACCGAAGCTGTGGAGGAGGCGAACACGGAGCACGCGCTGGCTCGCAACGCCCTCAACGACGTGAACGACCTGGCCCCGGACGAGCCCGGCTTCGGCGCCGCGCTGGCCTCGTTGGAGGCGGGGATCACCCATCATGTCGAGGAGGAGGAAGGCGAGGCGTTCCCCGCGCTCCGGAAGAACGGCTCCGTGCTCGAGAAGATGGCCACGCCGTTCATGACCAAGCGCCTGGAGCTGGGCATGGCCATCGACGTGGACGCCCTGGCGTCTTCGACGACCAAGGACGAGCTCATCGCGGAGGCGAGCTCGGCCGGGGTCGACGGCGCCCGTTCGATGAGCAAGGCCGAGCTGGCCAAGGCGCTCGCCGACAAGATGAGCTGATCCGCGGGGCGAAGCGGCCTTCGGTCAGGAGGTCTGACCTGGGGGCTCGTCCGGACCGTTGTCGAGCCGGAAGGGCGGGTACTCGTCCCGTAGGAGGGCGGCGTAGGCGACCACCCGCCACGCCCAGCGGTACATGCCCATGAGGAAGTCGAAGACCGACTCGGGGTAGGGACGGCGCAGCGCCAGCGTCACACCGGCGATGATCGCCAGGATCCCGGCGAGCCCGCCGGCGAAGAAACCACCTTTGAACGGGCCACCGCCGAGGAAGAGACCGACGATGAGATAGTGGGGTATGGCGAGCAGCCACCACTTCACCCAGACCAAGCTCCGCGACAGCGACTCGGGGTAGACGGCATCGAGCCGAGCGGGGTAGTCGGGATCGTCCTGCAACGAGAACGGTGGATACCGGTCGGTGCCCAGCGCGAAGGCGTAGAAGATGACCCGCCACGTCCAGCGCATCACGCCGAGGTTGAACTCGAAGATCCCCCTGGGGTAGCGCCCGGTGAACACGATGCTCACACCGGCGATGACGGTGAGCACGAGGACGGCGATCCACAGCACGCCCAGGACGATCAGGTGGGGAAGCGCGAGGAACCACTTCACGAGCCAACGCCACCGCCCGAGCTCGCGGTCGAGCCGTGCCTCGATCCACACGGGCGGGCGGTCGGAGAGCGTGTCGGCCATCGCGGAGCCCCCTCTTCCTCGGCAACCCGCTTCAGCTTCCCAGACGGGCGGGTGTCGACGCGGTGCTGATGACGAGGCCGAGAGGGGCACGACCTTCCCGACGGTCCGGCGGCCGTGTCCGACGATGTGGGAACCTGGGACGGCGGCGCTCCGCACATCGCCCACCAGGAGGATCCCACGATGCTGGCTTACGACTTCCCGTTGATCGGGGTCTTTTGGAGCTTGTTGATGTTCTCGTTGTTCGTGCTGTGGATCGTCATCGTCATCTACTGCTTCGTCGACAACTTCCGGCGCAGGGACCACCACGGCATCGCCAAGGCGCTCTGGTTCCTGTTCATCGTGTTCGTCCCCGTC
>DASXLH010000220.1:0-2410 GCA_036496335.1 Acidimicrobiales bacterium | reverse complement strand
CCGTCGTCGATGAGACCGGTCGGGTCTGGTGCACCGGGCGGTTCACCACCTCGGCCTGAGCCCACTGGGGCCCGGCGTCAGATCTCGAGCCGACCGAGCACCAGGCCGAGATGGGCGGTGAGCAGGCGCGACACGTGCTCGTCGGGCCGCCCGGTGTCGCCGGCCACGGCGACCGCCCGCTGCCCGGCCCGACTCTCGAGGACCCCGAGGTGGAACGGGAGGTGGACGAGCTCGGTCCGCTCGATGCCCACCGAGGAGCACGGCACCGGGAGGCCGAGATCGTCGAGCCGGCGCTCGTGGCGCTCGACCGCGGCCGGCGTCGACACACGGCAGTAGTCGTCGACGGCCCGACGCAGCTGCCCGTGCACGGCGGTGTCCCGTACCGCCACGGGCAGGACGGCTCGGGCGTCGAGGCCGATCTCCTGCCACCTCGGCGGCGCGGCGCCGAGGAAGGTGCCACCGACCGCGTCGTAGAGGTTCTCGAGGCCGACCGAGCGCAGGCGGGGGCGGAACCGGCCCACGTCCTCACTGGCCACGGTCAGGCGCACGGCGTGGGCCGGGAGCCACACGGGACCGAACCAGCGCAACGTCTCGACCACCCGGAGCTGCAGCCGTCCCATCCCCGACCAACGGACCTGGCGTTCGGCGTGGCCGGCCGAGGCCGAGAACGGGATCCCGCGGGACGACGCGCTCGCCTCGGGGATCCGGAGCCCGGCGAAGGCGCGGTCGCCCAGGAAGCTGGCCAGCTCGGCCGGACCCCACAGCGCGATGCCGAGCTCGTCGGCAGCGTGCTGGGCGCCGACCCGCCAACCGGCCAGGCTCACCACGATCGCCTTGTCGAGGCCGAGATCGCTCCGGACGTAGTGGAGCTTCGACACCACGTCCTTCTCGATCGGATCCCGCCAGGCCTTGCACTCCACGGCCACGGTGAAGGTGGTGAGCGGATCGGCCTTGCGGGCCAACACGTCGACCTCATGGCGCCCGCCCGAGCGGCCCTCGAGCACCTCGTTGCGCCGCACCTCGTAGCCGTGGGCCCGGAAGAACTCGGCCACGTCCTGCTCGAGTCGTCGTCCGACGTCGGCGGCCTGACCCATGCGGCGACCGTAACCCCGGGCTGTGACGCCTCTCGGTGACCCGGCAAGGAACTTGCACGGACAGCAGGCGACATCGATCACAGGGCCCTCACATCTTCGCCATCCGGGCCTCATGCCCGGCCCGCAACCTGTCGAGCATCCCCGAGTGAAGGCGAGACCCGAATGAACACGAAGCAGCTCTGCTCCCTCCTGGCCGCCGGTGCCCTCACCGCCGGCGTGACCCTGGCGGCCCTGCCCGGCGTCGCCGGTGCCGACACCCCGACCCCGGCCACGCCGGCACGCTCGCTCGACGTGGCCAAGGCCCGGTGCACGGCCGCCATCGACATCCGCTTGGCCGATCTCACCAGGCTCGACGCCTCCCTGTCGGCGGCCAAGAACACCACCGCCGCCCACAAGGGCACCCAGACGGCCAGCAACACCGCCGCCGCCACGGGCCTCACGTCGCTCAAGGCCAAGATCGCCAGCGACACCGACGCCGCCACGGTGGCCAGCGACTGCCGGTCGATCTACGAGGGCTACCGGGTCTTCGCCCTCCGGGCCCCGCAGACCCACCTGGTCATCGCCGGAGATGCGGAGTCGTTCGCGGTGACCAAGCTCGACGGCGTCGTCCCCAAGCTCTCGGACGCCATCGACAAGGCCGCCGCCGCCGGCAAGGACGTCACCGCCGCCAAGGCCGCGCTCACCGATCTGCAGGCCAAGGTGGCCGACGCCGGCACCCACGCCAACGGACTCGCCGACTCCGTGATCGGTGACGTGCCCGCCGACTACAACGCCAACCGCGGCTTGCTCGACCCCGCCCGTGCCAACGCCAAGGCTGCGGCCGCCGACCTGAAGGCCGCCCGAGTCGACGTCACGACCATCTTGGCCACGGTCCGGGGCACGTCGACGGCGAAGGGCTGAGCGATGCCGCAACAGCCGGGACGTGACAGGACCTCGCTCACGACGGTGACCCGATCGGGCCGCGGCAAGACGGCGTTGGCTGCCGTCGTCGTCGGCTTCGGTCTGATGGTGTCGGCCTGCGGGGGCGGGAAGTCCGCCGCCACGGGCTCGGCGCCGACGCCGTCAACCACGTCCCCCAGGTCGAGCACCGCGCCGGTGACGCCGACGACGGCCGTGACCACGACGGTCGGCTCGGGCTCGGCCGCCCCGGGGACGACGGCGGTGGGCGTGGCGGCCGTGGACGCGGTCGACAGCGATGTCGACAAGGCCCTCGCCGACGTCGACAAGGCACTGGCCGGCATCGACCAGGCGGCGAGCGACACCACCCGAAACGGCGACTGACGCCCGACCGGGGCTGCCGGGGTCAGGCGGGGGTG
>DASXLH010000219.1:0-3563 GCA_036496335.1 Acidimicrobiales bacterium | reverse complement strand
GGGTTCCGTGACTGCTCGGTTCACGATCTCGACCTGTGACCGGGTGGCACCTAACCGGCCCGCGCAGCCGAAATTCAGTCCCTGCGCGACGAGATCGCCACCTCCGAGCCCAACACGACACCAGTCCGAGCCGACCTTGCGCTCGCACCACTGCCGCGCGCTGCCTCGGTCAGCGAACCGTCAGAAAAATGTCTGTCCCACCGATACCCATGGGGGGTATCTCGCGGTCTGGGCCGAGGAGGACACGATGACCGGATACCGCGACAACGCCACCGCCATCCAGCGGCGCTTGCGACGTATCGAGGGCCAGGTTCGCGGTCTGCAGCGGATGGTCGACGAGGACGCCTACTGCATCGACGTCCTCACCCAGGTCTCGGCCGTCACCAAGGCGCTCCAAGCGGTCGCACTGGAGCTACTGGACGGGCACCTGTCGCATTGCGTGGCCGAGGCAATCGCCGGCGGCGGTGACAACGCCAACCAGAAGATCGCCGAGGCAACCGCCGCCATCGGCCGGTTGGTGCGGTCGTGATCACCGCCAGCGTGCTCAGCCAGACCGGTGAGAGCTTGAAGATGGCGTTCTTCATGCTGTGGGCGACGCTGTGGGCGCTCATCCTCGGATTCGGCCTGTCCGGCGCCGTGCAAGCCTTCGTCTCCAAGGACTCCACGGAATGAGTCATGGGTGAACACGGCCCGGCGGCGGTCACCCGGGCCAGCGCCTTCGGCATGGCGTCGTCGTCCTGTTCCTACGCCACGGTCGCCATGGCCAAGTCGCTGTTCCAGAAAAGGCGCCGACTTCATCACCGCCATGGCGTTCATGTTCGCCAGCACCAACCTGGTGGTGGAGCTCGGCCTCGTGCTGCTCATCCTGACGAGGGCGGGACGATCCGACGAGGTGCGTGAACCCCCTCACGGAGCCCGGCGATGCTGCCGGACCGGCTCCGAGCGCCCATGTGCCGGCCCAGGCGCAGCCCCTTGCGAGGGGCCGGATCCGGGAGACCGTGGTCGCCCCGGCCATCGAGGACGACCGAGTGCGGGCCTGGGGGCGGCGAAGGCGGATCGCCGCCAGACCAGGTCTCCACGCCGTCCGAGCCCGGGGGTCCATCGCCCAGTCCGGCGGGTTGAACACCCGGTGAACATCGTCGCAACGTGTTCAGCCAGGCATGCGGTGAGGGCTTGATGGGTGTTACACGAGGGGTGGATGGTCGGCGATCAGATCCCGGGGCCGTGTTGGGCGAGAGATCCCTACGACCCTGAACGCCTGCGCTGGTGGGACGGTCGGCAGTGGACGGCCCACACGCGGGAGTGGCCCACCGAGGCGGTGCCGAGTCCTGGTTTCGGTGCGGACCCGTCGACGGTGGCGGGACCGGTTCTCGAGGCCCACGAGGTAGCCGCACCCGGACGTGTCCCGGGGGTGGTCGTCCAGCCCCGGCCCCGGAGCCGGCCGGACCGGCGGTGGCTGGTGGCCGGAGGGGTGGCGGTGGCGGTCCTTGCCCTGCTGGCCATGCGCTACTTCACGTCCTCGGGCTCGGGGTCGGGCTATGCCGGGGGGACGGCCAAGGCGGCGTCGCACATCGACCTGACCGGGACCGGCACGAAGGCGCTGCCGAAGCTGGCGGCCACCGGCGACTGGGACATGACCTGGAGCTACGACTGCGCCCAGGCGGGAGGCAGCGGTGAGTACGCGGTACGCGCCTATGCCGAGAGCGGCACCGCCGACCTGGCGGATCCTCCGGTGAAGAACACCGGCCCCAAGGGCGCCGGGGTCATGCACTACCACCAGGGGGGAACCAAGTACCTCGTCGTCAACTCCACCTGCCAGTGGTCCGTCAAGGTGGCCGGCTAGCACTCGCCCATCGCCGCCCGGACCGCCCCGGCCAACGGGTGGGACGGACGGCCTGGCTAACCCGTGGCGGCGGCGACGATTCGACGGGCGAGGTCGTCGGGCGAGACGTCGTCCACGTCGAGCACGAGGTCGGCCACTTCGAGGTAGAGGTCGTCACGTCCTTCGTGGAGGCGAGCCAGGGTGGCTTCGGGATCGTCGGTGAACCAGGGCCGCCCGGCCCCGTCCCCGATCCGGGCCGACAACGCCGTCAGCGACGCACGTAGGTAGACGACGAAGGCGAGCTCCTGCATGCGGAGGCGAGCCTGGGGATCCAGGATCGCCCCGGCCGGCGCGGCGGCCACGACCGGGGGCGCGGCCGCCAGCACGGCGTCGAGCACCGCCGCCTCGACGCTCCGCAGGGTGGGTTCGTCGGCACTGGCCAGCACCTCGGCGGTCGGCCGGCCGGTGGTCATCTCCACCAGCTCGTCGTTGTCGAGGTACGGCCAACCCGTTCGCGCCGCGATGGCCCGTCCGACGGTCGTCTTCCCGGCGCCCATCATCCCCACGAGGAGAAGACGGGGCGCCGTCATCGGAGCCGCTTCGGACGGAGCCATGCTGCGGACGGCTAGACGGCGATTCCCACCAGCTTCGTGTCGAGGTACTCGCTGATGCCCTCGGCGCCGCCCTCGCGGCCGAGCCCGCTCTCCTTCATGCCGCCGAACGGCGCGGCCGCGGCCGTGGGGTTGATGTCGTTGACACCGATGATCCCGAACTTCAGCTTCTCGACCGTGTTCCAGATCTTCTTGATGTCGTTCGAGTAGATGTAGGCGGCGAGGCCGTACTCGGTGTCGTTGGCCATCTTGACGACGTCGTCAGCATCGTCGAAGACGATGATCGGAGCGATGGGCCCGAAGGTCTCCTCCCGATAGATCGTCATCTCGGGGGTGACGTCGGTCAGGACGGTCCCGGCGAAGAAGTAGCCCCCGTCGAAGCCCTCACCGGTGAGGCGCTCCCCGCCGGTGGCCACGGTGGCTCCCTTGGCCACGGCATCCTTGACCTGCGCCTCCATGTGGAGGTAGGCGTCCTCGTCGATCAGCGGGCCCACGGTGTTGCCGTCGACCATGCCGCTACCGGCCTTGAGAGCCCCGACCCGCTCGGTGACGGTGGCGATGAACGGCTCGGCGATGCTGCGGTGCACGAAGATCCGGTTCGGGCTGATGCAGGCCTGGCCCATGTTCAGGAACTTCAGCGCGGCGACCCCCTTGGCGGCGTGGACCGGATCGGCATCCTCGAAGACGATGAACGGGGCGTGGCCCCCGAGCTCCATCGACACCCGCTTCACCTGGTTGGCGGCGGCCGCGGCCAGCTGCTTGCCGATCTCGGTGGAGCCGGTGAAGGTCAGCTTGCGGACCTTCGGGTTCGAGAGGAACTCGTCGCCCACGGGCCGGGCCCGCGACGAGGAGACCAGGTTCACCACTCCCGGCGGCAGCCCGGCATCGTGGAAGATCTTGTAGGTCTCGAGGGCGCACAGCGGTGTGTACTTCGCCGGCTTGAGCACCGACGTGCAGCCGGCCGCCAACGCCGGACCGATCTTGCGGGTGATCATCGAGATCGGGTAGTTCCACGGCGTCACGGCGGCCACGACGCCGACCGGCTGGTGCATCACCAGGAACCGCTGGTCGGCCCGGTTGGAGGGGATGGTCGACCCGTAGACCCGCTTGGCCTCCTCGGCGAACCAGAG
>DASXLH010000218.1:0-2899 GCA_036496335.1 Acidimicrobiales bacterium | reverse complement strand
GCGATGGGCGGCCATGGCGTGCGGCAAGTCAGCCGGGGCCGATTCGAGCCTTCCCGCCCACCGCGAGGGATGGCGGGTGCCCGACGAACACCGTCGTCAGACGGCGATGACCTCGGTGATGCCCTCGACGCGGTCCTTGAGGATGCGCTCGATGCCGGCGCGCATCGTCATGGTCGACGCCGGGCAGGTGCCGCACGCCCCGACCAGCTCGACGGTGACCTTGCCGGTCTCCTCGTCGACGTCCTGGACGATGATGTCGCCGCCGTCCGCCTGTAGGGCGGGGCGAATCACCTCGATCGTGGCCATCAGCTCGTCGCGCATGTCCAGGCCAGTCTCGCCGTCACCGCCCGAACTCACAACCGGAGCCCACGCTTTGTGGTGAGCCGACGACCCAGGAAGTCGTGGACCGGCCACGACGCGCCATCGGGCCGCGCCGTCCGCTGTGCGCGGCCGTCGTAGCCTCGCCCGGTGCTGTTCGCGCACCAGGGCGGCTGGGACGAAGCCCTCTTCGTCATCGTCCCCCTCGGAGCCTTCGCCTGGCTGCTGAAGGTGGCCAAGCGCCGGGCCGAACGCGAGTCGAGTGATGCCCTGGCCGGCGCCGGCGATCCCGTGCCCGACGATCCCGTATCCGACGCCGGTGATCCAGCGCGACGGGCTGGCGACCCCACGCCCGGCGCTGGCGAGCCCTGAGCTCCACGCCCGTTCGATGAGGGTCAGGACGTGAGGGCCCGCGTCGAGGCCACCGTGGCGGCCGCGGAGGCGGGCCGCTGGACCGGGCCGTGGGACGGTCTGGTGCTGGAGACGCCGCTCCCCCCTCAGAGCGGCGACGGCGCCGGCACGAGCCGCTACACGGCCGAGCGCGGTCCCTTCACCCGCTACCACCGGGTCGTCGAGGTCGCCGCCGGCCCGGACGGCCTGGTCCGGGTGCGCTCGGAGGTGGACTTCCGCCTGGCGGTGCCCTACTTCGGGCCGCTCCTGGCCCTGCCCGTGCGCCGGGCCCTCCGGGTGGCGGGCGCACCGTCGCCGTGGTGGGGACCGGCTGACCGCCTCGACACCCGGGCCGCCACCGTGCTGGCCACGCTGTGCGCGGCGTCGATGGTGGCCGGGTTCCTCGGCACGTCGATCACCCAGACCATCACCTACGCCGCCAGCGGGTTCGGCCACGACAGCGACCGCGCCCAGGGCACGTCCCTCGCCATCGTGCGGTTGGCGATGCTTCTCGCCCTGGTGCTGGTGGCGATCGCCGACCGGCGGGGGCGGCGGCGGGTGATCGTGGGCTGCATCGCCGCCGGCTGCGTATTGGCCGGGGTGGTCGCGATCACGCCGTCGTTGGCCTGGTACACCGCCGTGCACACGCTCCTGCGGAGCTTCTCGACGGCGCTCGCCATCCTCATCGCCGTGGTGGCCGTGGAGGAGATGCCGGCCGGGGCCCGGGCCTTCGCCGTGAGCGTGGTGAGCATGAGCGCCGCCCTCGGGGCCGGCATCTGCGTCATGGCCCTCCCGCTGGCCGACATCGGGACGAACGGGTGGCGGCTGGTGTTCCTCGTCCCGCTCCTCGCCCTGCCGGCCGTGCCCGGGCTGGCCCGCCGGCTGCCCGAGAGCAAGCGGTTCGTGGCCCGGACCGGTCCGGTCCGCCTCACCGGGCACGGCCGCCGGCTCGCCCTGCTGGCCACCTCGACGTTCCTGGTCCAGATCTTCGTGGCGCCCGCCTCACAGCTGCAGAACCAGTTCCTGCGGGACGAGCGGGGCTACTCCGCCCTCGGCATCACGATCTTCACCATCTGCACCAACACCCCGGCGGGGATCGGCGTGCTGGCCGGCGGCCGGCTGGCGGATCGCCGGGGTCGACGGATCGTCGGCTCGGTGGCCCTGCTCGGCGGGGTCGCGGGAGCGGTGGTCACCTTCCTCTCGTCGGGGGCGGCGATGTGGACGGCGTCGTTGCTAGGCGGGATCCTGGCCGGCGCCACCGTGCCGGCCCTCGGCGTCTACGGACCGGAGCTGTTCCCCACCGCCCTTCGGGGCAAGGCCAACGGCATCATCGGCGTCACCGGCGTGCTCGGCGCCGCCCTCGGCCTGCTCGTGGCCGGCGCCCTCTCTGACGCGCTGGGCGGGCTCGGCCGCGCCCTCGCTGTGCTCTCGATCGGCCCCATCCTGCTGGCCATCCTGGTGCTGACCCGCTACCCCGAGACCGCCGGGCTCGAGCTCGAGACGATCAACCCGGAGGACGCGAGGGTGTTCCCTGCCGTGCCGACCTGAGCCGGCGGAGCCAGCCGGCCACGGCGGTGGCGATCAACGGGTCGGCTCCCTTGAGGTCGTGTCGACCACCCTCGATCCAGACGTGCTCGACCGGGCCCGGGATGGCGGCGGTCGCCTCCTCCAGCTCGTCGGGCGAGCCGAACGGGTCACGGGTTCCGGAGACGAACAGGCACGGAACCTCGAGTGCGGGCAGGTGGGCGACCCGGAGGGTCTCCGGCTTGCCCGGGGGGTGGAGGGGGTAGCTGATCAGGACCAGCCCGGCCGACGGGAGCCCGTCGGCCACGGCCATCGAACAGATCCGCCCGCCCATCGACCGACCACCCAGCACCAGTCGCCCGGCCCGGACGTGGGCCCGGGCCACCAGGGCGCCGGCCGCCTCCCGCACGTCGGCCAGCAGCACCGGCGCCCGATCGGGGGCGCGCCGACCGGCCCGGCGGTAGGGGAAGTCATGGCGCTCCACGGGCATCGGCGCCACGGCCGCCTCGATGGCCAGCAACGACGGGTGCTGAGCGCTGCTCCCGGCGCCGGGCGTGAGCAGCAGGGCGCCTGGCGTCAACCGTGCCCCCCGACGCCGAGCGGCGGCGCCGCCCTCAAGCGACCGACGCCCCCGTGAGCAGGATGCGGCGGGCCTCCCGCAGGTCGG
>DASXLH010000217.1:0-1610 GCA_036496335.1 Acidimicrobiales bacterium | reverse complement strand
TCGGAGAGGATCTCCCACAGCGGGTTGTAGTACTCGTCCCAGTAGGGGGGTGCGCCCTGCTCGCGGGGGATGAGAGGTACCTGCACGGCCTTGCCGTGCTCGGCCACCACCCGCTCGACCTCCTTCACCGACGCCTTGATGTCGTTGATCGGGAGGATGTAGACGGGCATGAGCCGCTTGGGGTCGACCGACGCCCACTCGATGGAGGCGGAGTTGACGGCCCGGTTGGCCTCCACTCGCTCCTCCGGCGACAGGGCCATGAACGAGGCCCCGCCGGCGCCGACGTAGAGGATCTCGGCCTCGACGCCGTCGATGTCCATGTCCTTGAGCCGCTCCACGGCGTTGGACTCACCCGGGCGACCGGCCGCCGGCCACGGGGCGCCGGCGCCCATGTTCGGCGCGCCCGCCGGGGCGGCGGACCGCTCCTTCTTGAGCTCGGCCTGAGCCGCCTTCTGCGGCTTGGCCGCCAGCATCTGGGCGGCGTAGGCCTTCTCGGCCTCCGTCACCTTGTCCCGCAGCTTGGCGGACAGGTGCGGGTGCACCAGCTCGTTCGGGATGGTCACGTGCGAGTCGGCGGAGATGATCCTGATGTCGTCGGCCATGCATTGCCCCTCTCAGGCTGATGTCGCGCCCGCGCGGGCACCGCGGCAGCGTAGCGACGGGGCCCTCGGGGAGGGCCCCGTCCGTCCGAGTGGGCCCGTCGACCCCTGACGATACCGGGTAGAGAATACTGAGTATGCTACCTCATATGTCCCAGGCCATCATGTTCCAGCCCCGTGGGTCCGAACCGGATCGCCCCCCGGTGTCACCGTGAGCGTCCGTCACGCGCTGCTGGCCCTGCTCAGCGAGGGCCCGAAGTACGGGCTCCAGCTGCGCAACGAGTTCGAGGCTCGCACCGGCGACGTCTGGCCGCTCAACGTCGGGCAGGTGTACACGACGCTGCAGCGCCTGGAGCGGGACGGCCTCGTCGAGTCCGACCGGGAGGTGGAAGAGGGTCCGCACAAGGACTTCCGCATCACGGCCAGCGGCGAGCGGGAGCTGACGGCCTGGTTGCAGACGCCGCCCGAGGCGGTCCAGCCGCCCCGCGACGAGCTGCTCATCAAGGTGCTGGTCGCGTCCCAGGTTCCCGGGGTCGACGTCCAGGAGGTCGTGCAGGTGCACCGTCGGCACCTGGTCGAGCTGATGCAGCGGTACACCGCCGTCAAGGCCGACGCCGACGCGGACGACCTCCCGCTGGCCCTCGTCGTCGACGCCGAGCTCTTCCGTCTCGAGGCCGCGGTGCGCTGGCTCGACGCCGTCCTCTACCAGGGACGGGCCGCGGCGGCGTTGGCCGCCGTGACGCTCGGGCTCGGAGTCGCCGTCGCCGTCGTCGTGATCGCCGAGGTGAACCAGCACGGGCCGGCCGAGGGCAACCTCTCCGACCGCCAGACGCTCATCAGCGTCGGCGAGACGCGCACCGCCCCGAACCCGGACGTGACCGGCGCGGCGCTGGCCGCCATCGACGCCGATGCCGCTCGCGTCGCGGCCGCCGCCGGTCTCTCCTCGACCGTCCCCCTCGACGTCGCCTTCGATCCGGCCGGAGCCCGAGACCTCGGACAGCGGGAGCCGAT
>DASXLH010000216.1:0-15476 GCA_036496335.1 Acidimicrobiales bacterium | reverse complement strand
CCGCCTGGGCCAGGTCGAGGTCGGCGCCGTGGGCCACCGCCACGTCGAGCACGGCCCGCGACCAGTCCTGGGACTTGTTGCCGACCCGGCGGATCTCCCCGTTCGGGATGTGCCACACCACGCCCTCGGCGTCCCGCAGCCGGGTCGTGCGCAGGTTGATGTCCTCGACCACGCCGATGGCCTCGCCGGCGTCGATGAGGTCGCCGACGCCGTACTGGTCCTCGATGAGCATGAACAGGCCCGACAGGAAGTCGCGCACCAGGCTCTGGGCCCCGAAGCCCAAGGCGATGCCCACGATCCCGGCCCCGGCCAGCAGCGGCGCCAGGTTGAGGTTGAGCTCGGAGAGGATCATGAGGGTGGCGATGGTCGTGATGACCACCCTCGTGATGCTCCGCAGGACGGCGGCGATCGTCGCCGCCCGCTGGCGGTTCGGCTCGCTCAGGGGTCCGGGCAGCGGAAGCCCCAGCGACGACCTCGGCGCGAGCCCCCGGTCGAGTCGGGAGACGAAGCGCCGGATGACCCGCTGCATCAGGAAGTTGGCCAGCCAGGCCAGGGCGATGATGAGCAGGATGTGCAGGGGGCGGGCGATCAACCAGTCGGCGGCCCGGGCGACGACGTCGTTGCCGAAACGTCGGTAGACCTCGAGACAGGCGGACGAGGCGTTGTCGCCGCAGGCGTTCACCTCGTCGGGGGTGAGAACGGCGAGCGCGGCGGACGTCAGGCCGGGCATGTCCGCACCCTATTGAGCGCGACCGGGCCGGCCGGCGACCCCGCCGCGGGTTCCGGGCCGGGTGGACACCAGCTGTGCCCGCAGGGGGTGCATCATCGGGACGTGAGCTCGTCGCTCCGTCACCGCCTCCTCGTCGCGACGCCGAGGATGACCGACCCCAACTTCCACCGTTCGGTGGTGTTGGTGCTCGAGCACCAGCCCGAGGGGGCGATGGGCGTCGTGCTCAACCGTCCCAATCCCCACCGCCTCGACCAGGCGCTGCCCGGCTGGGAGCGGCTGGCCACCGATCCGGCCGTGCTCTTCATCGGAGGACCCGTGGGGGACGGCTCGGGGATCGCCCTCACCGTCGACGTCGAGGGCGAGCCGGAGATCGTCGACCTCAACCTCGACCCGGACGAGGTGGTGCTGCCCCGCCCGGTTCGCGTCTTCGTCGGCTACGCCGGTTGGAGCCCGGGCCAGCTCGAGGCCGAGCTGGTCGACCGGGACTGGATCGTGGCCGACGCCACCGCCGACGACCTGACCACGGCCCGGCCCGACTGGCTCTGGCGGGTGGTCCTCCGCCGCCAGGGGGGTCGCACGGCGTGGCTGGCCAACGCCGGCGAGGTGCTCTCCGCCAACTGAGCGCGGCCTCGGGGAGCCACGCCGGGCGCCGGGTTCAACCAGCCCCCTTGTCCGGTGACGGCGTCGTCAGATGACGGCGTTGTCGATCGCCGTCTGGATCTCCGCCGACGAGACCCGCACGCCCCGGCGGCGGGCCTCCGCCCAGGTGAGCCGCTCCTCCCGCTCGGTACCGGGCTCGAGCACGACCCCGTCGCAGAGCGCCACGACCTCGCCGGCGGCCACGATCAGACCGCGAGGCCGACGAGCTTGGTGTCGAGGTACTCGTTGAGCCCCTCGCGGGCGCCCTCACGACCGAGACCGCTCTCCTTGACGCCGCCGAACGGGGCTGCCGCGGCCGTCGGGTTGATGTCGTTGATCCCGATGATCCCGAACCGGAGGCGCTCCGCCGTTCGGAACGCCCGGCTGAGGTTGTTGGTGTAGATGTACGACGCCAGCCCGTACTCGGTGTCGTTGGCCATCTCGATCACCTCGTCCTCGGTGTCGAAGATGATCACCGGGGCGACCGGGCCGAAGGTCTCCTCCCGGTAGATCAGCATGTCGGGCGTGACGTCGGCCAGCAGCGTCGGGGCGTAGAACCGGCCGGCGTCGAGACCGTCGTGGGTCAGGCGCTTGCCGCCGGTGACGAGGTTGGCGCCCTTGCCGACGGCGTCGGCCACCTGGCGCTCCATCTTCTCCATCGCCTGGTCGTCGATCAGCGGGCCGACGGTGATGCCGTCGGTGAGGCCGTTGCCGGCCTTGAACCCGTTGAAGCGAGCCTCGAGCGTCTCCAGGAAGGCCGGGGCGATGTTGCGCTGCACGAAGAGCCGATTGGGGCAGATGCAGGCCTGGCCGGTGTTGAGGAACTTGACGGCGGCGGCGCCCTTGGCGGCGTGGACGGGATCGGCGTCGTCGAGCACCAGGAACGGGGCGTGGCCACCGAGCTCGAGGCTCACCCGCTTGACCGAGGAGGCGGCCTGGGCGGCGATGAGCTTGCCCACCTCGGTGGAGCCGGTGAAGGTGATCTTGCGGACAGCGGGATGGCTGACCAGCTCGCCGCCCACGGCCGGTCCGTCGGACGACGTGACCAGGTTGACCACGCCGTCGGGGATCCCGGCGTCGGCGAAGACCTTGAACATCTCCACCGCGCACAGCGGGGTCTGCTCGGCCGGCTTGAGCACCACCGTGCACCCGGCGGCCAGCGCCGGGCCGATCTTGCGGGTGAGCATCGACACCGGGTAGTTCCACGGCGTGATGGCGCCCACCACGCCCACCGCCTGGTGCATCACCAGGAAGCGCTGGTCGGCCCGGGGGGAGGGGATTGTCTGGCCGTAGATCCGCTTGGCCTCCTCGGCGAACCACTGGAGGAAGTCGGCGGCGTAGCCGATCTCGGCGCGAGCCATGCGGATCGGCTTGCCCTGCTCCTGGGTCATGAGCTTGGCCATGGCCTCGCGGCGCTCGAGCAGCAGCTCCCACGACCTGTAGAGGTACGACGACCGGTCGTACGCCGTACGGGTGGACCAGTCGCCGAAGGCGGCGGAGGCGGCGTCGATGGCGGCCCGCACGTCTTCCACGCCGCCGTCGGCGACCTCGCCGACGATCTCACCGGTGGCCGGGTCGTGAGAAGCGAACCGCTTCCCCGAGGCCGCTTCCCGCCATTCACCTGCGATGTAGAGCATGCTGCGAAGCTAGCGGTCCGGTCTGAACACCCCGACCGGACGCGGGCCGCGCCCTGGACGGACACCGCCCTTGGCCGCCCCGTGGGCGATGGGGCTTCATCTTTGGTTCGCGACGTCGAAACGACCTCGCAACGAAGGCCCGCCAGCATCCAAGCGATGCAGGCTTATCGACTCCGCATCGAACTACCCGACCGACCGGGTGCGCTGGCGGCGCTGGGCGCCGTCGTCGCCCGCCACGACGCCAACATCGTGTCGGTCGACATCCACGAGATCGAAGGCCCGACGGCCATCGACGACATCGTCGTGCACGTGCCCGACGGCTGGGAGCCCAGCCGGCTCACGTCCGCCCTGGCCGAGGAGTCGACCGCCACGCTCCTGTCGGCCCAGCGGCTGTCGATCAGCCCGGACGCCGTGCTGGCCACCCTCCGGTCCTGCAACGCCATGCTCCACGCCGACGCCAAGGGGCTCGGCAAGGAGTTCGAGGCCGCCCTGCTCCTCCTGTCGGCGGGATCGAGCGTCTGGCTGGCCGATCTGGCCACCGCCGGTTCGATCGAGGCCGGACGTCTCTGCCTGGAGCGGGGTGAGACGGTGATCCTCCGCTCGGCCGACCGCGGGGACCACACGCCGGACCCGGCCGAGGTCGGATGGGTGCTGGCCGCCCCGGACGATCACCTCGACCCGGCAGTCGTCGCCTTCGTGGCCCGCCCGGAGAGCCTGCGCTTCTCCTCCACCGAGGTCGAACGGGTCGAGGCGCTCCTGCGGTTCCGACGTTCGCTCGTCGCCTCCCGTCTCTGACGTCTGGTTCTGCGTTCTCGGCGTCCGGGCTCAGCCGGTGGACCTGACGGGTAGGGAGAGACAGGGTCGGACGCCCGGAGGGGGGCCGAGCGCCCGACCACGATGGACGTCATCATCATCCGGTCGCGTTTCGGCTCGATGTCCGCAGGAAAGCAGCACGGCGAACAGATCCCGCCGGCCCGACAACGGTGCCGACCGACGGTGGACCGGCTCACCCCCCGCTGGCGAAGGCCTCCACCCCGGACGGCGGCGCAGGATCGTCGACCGTCTCGAGCCAGCGGTCGGGCAGGGGCACCCGGCGAGGGCCGTTGACGGGGCCGCGCGGCACCACCACGGCGGCGGGGAGGCCGAGAGCCGCCACCTCCGCCAGCCAACCGGCCAGCTGGTCGAGGGCGACGATCTCGCCGACGCGGGACCGCAGCGCCCGGCCCACCGGGAAGCCGGCCAGGTACCAGCCGATGTGCTTGCGGAAGTCGAGCATGGCCCTCGCCTCGCCGAGAACCTCGACCAGGCCGGAGGCATGCCGACCCATGACGGCCACCACCGCCGCCAGGTCGGGCTGAACCGGGGCGGGCTCACCCGCCCACGCCGCTGACAGCTCGGCGAAGAGCCAGGGCCGGCCGAGGCAGCCCCGCCCGACCACCACCCCGTCACATCCCGTCTCGTCCGTCATCCGGGTGGCGTCAGCGGCTTCCCACAGGTCGCCGTTGCCGAGCACCGGGATGGACGTGACCGCTTCCTTCAACCGGGTGATGGCGCTCCAGTCGGCCCGGCCGGCGTAGAGCTGCTCGGCGGTGCGGGCGTGCAGGGTGACGGCCGCGGCTCCGGCCGCCTCGGCGGCCAGACCGGCCTCGATGGCGGTGGGGTGGCCGTCGTCGAGCCCGAGCCGCATCTTCACCGTCACCGGTACCGGCCCGGCGGCCCGCACCGCGGCCGAGACCACCGACCCGAACAGGCGGGGATGGGCCGGCAGGGCTGCACCCCCGCCCTTGCGGGTGACCTTGCCGGCCGGGCACCCGAAGTTGAGGTCGACGTGGTCCACCTCGAGGTCCCCGACCAGGATCCTCACCGCCGCGGCCACCACCGCGGGGTCCACGCCGCACAGCTGGACGCTGCGAACGTCCTCGTCCGCACCGAAGGCGACCATGCGGCGGGTACGGGCGTTGTCCTCCACCAGGGCCCGGGCCATGATCATCTCGCTCACGAACAGGCCCCCGCCGTACGACCGGCACAGCGAACGGAAGGCGGCGTTCGTCACGCCGGCCATCGGGGCCAGCACGACCGGAGGGTCCACCCGGAGCGGTCCGATCGTCAGCGCCACAGCGACGTCACCTCGATCCCCAGCTCGGCGAGGAGGCGCCGGAGCGCCGGGAGCGAGAGTCCGATCACGTTGCCCGGATCGCCGTCGATCCCGTCGACGAAGGGAGCCGAACGGCCGAGGAGGGTGAAGCCGCCCGCCACCTCCAGGGGCTCCCCCGTGGCCACGTAGGCGTCGATCTCGGCGTCGGTCGGCCGGCCGAAGCGGACCACCGTGGCGACCACCGCGCTCAGCCGCCGCCCGGAGCCGCCGTCGACCACGGCGTGCCCCGTGAGCAGGCGGGCCTCGCGACCCCGCCGGTGCCGCCACCGCGCCGCCGCGTCGGCATCGTCGCGGGGGCGGCCGAGCACCTCGCCGTCGAGCTCCAGCATCGAGTCGCAGCCCACCACCAGCGCGTCCGGAACGATCGACGCCACCGCCGCCGCCTTGCGCACGGCCAGCTCCTCCACCACGTCGGTGGGGACGGCGCCCGGACCGAGCTCGGCGATCGCGGCCGCCTCGTCGACGCCGCTCACGGCCACATCCGGGTCGAAGCCGGCCTCCCGTAGGAGTCGGAGCCGGGCCGGGGAGGCGGACGCGAGCACGAGCCGGGGAGCCATCGGACCGACCATGGTGGCAGTCCCCCGGCGAGCGGTCAGCCAGCGGGCGCCGGCATCGGGAGCTCAACCCACAACCGGGCCCCGCCGGTGGGGGCCCGATCGGCGCCCACGGTGCCTCCCATGGCCGTCACCAGCTCGCGCACGATGGCCAGCCCGAGGCCCGACCCGCTCTCGCGGCGCACCGGCTGGCGCCTGGTCACGTAGAGGCGCTCGAACACGTGGGGGAGGTCATCCGGCCCGATGCCGGGGCCGTCGTCGTCCACCGTCACCCTCACCGTGCCCAGTTGCGGCCGGGCACCGACCACGATGTCGGTGGCGGCGAACTTGAGGGCGTTGGCCACGAGGTTGGCCACCACCTGGGCCAGGCGGTCGGGGTCGGCGAGAACGGTGCCGCCTCCCGCGCCCAGCGCCGCGGTGTCGGTGCGCAGCGTCACGGCGGCATCGCCGGCCTCGGGCCCGAAGCCGTCGAGGCACCCGGCGACCACCTCGGTGATGTCGACCGGCCGGATGTCGAAGGAGAACGTCCGGGCGTCGAGCCGGGCCAGCTCGAGCAGGTCGCGCACCAGGCGATCGAGCTTGCGGGCCTCCGCCACGATCACTTCCCCGGCCCGGGCCGTGTCGGCGGCCGTCCCGTCGGCGATCGCCTCGGCATAGCCCTGGATGGAGGTGAGGGGAGTGCGGAGATCGTGGGAGACCGAGAGCAGGAACTGCTGCTCCAGGCCACGGGAGCGTTGCAGGGTCTCGGTCATCTCGTTGATCGAGGCGCTGAGCCCGGACAGCTCGTCGTCGGACCCCGGCTCCTGCGGGAGGCGCACGCTGAGGTCACCGGCAGCGATCCGCCGGCTGGCGGCGCTGGCCTCCTCCAAGGGACCGGCCAGGTTCCGGGCCAGCCGGTTGGCCACCACCACGGCCGCGATAAGCACGCCCGTGGCGGCGATGAGGAACCACGGCACGGCGCCGCCCAGCTGGACGCCGCTGCGGTCGGTGAGGACGAGGACGGTGCCGGCCGGCTCGCTGCCGACCCGGGTGGCGGCGTAGACGAGTCGCCCGTCGTGGCCGGAGACGGTCTCGCCGGCGGCCAGCTTCGAGGCATCGAGCTCGTCGATCGAGACGCCGGCCGGGGGCGTGCCCACCAGGGTCCCGTCCCGGGTCTGGGCGAGCACCGCCACGCCCTGGAGGCGCAGCGCCCGCCTGAGCGCCGCCACCACCAACCGCCGGCCGGGCTCGTCGACGGCCCGGTTCGAGGCCAGGGCCGGGAAGGAGTCGGCCACGGCGGTGGCCTGGTCGCGTAGGTCGGACTCGACGTAGCGGCGGGTCCCGACCCAGGACAGGGCCATGGTGCCGAGGCCGGCGAGCAGCAGCGCGGCCGCGACCATGCCGACGATGGCGACCCGCAGTCGGCGGCGCACGGGATCAGTCGAGCCTGTAGCCGTGGCCCCAGACGGTGGCCAGGGGCAGGGCGTCACCGAGCTTGCGCCGCAACTGGCGCACGTGCACGTCGACGGTCCGCTCGTCGCCGTACCAGTCGGCCCCCCACACCCCGTCCAGCAGCTGCCGGCGGCTGAGAGCCAGTCCGCGGTTGGCCACCAGGAACAGGAGCAGGTCGAGCTCCCGGGTGGCCAGCGCCACCGGCTCGCCGTCGACCCTCGCCTCTCGCCGGGCCGGGTCGACCTCGAGGGCGCCGAGCACGGTCACCTCGGGGGTGGCCGCGGGGCCCTCGGCACGACGGAGGATGGCCTTGACCCGGGCGATCAGCTCGCGGGGGGAGAAGGGCTTGGTGACGTAGTCGTCGGCGCCGAGCTCGAAGCCGACGACCCGGTCGATCTCGTCGCCGCGGGCGGTGAGCACCATGACCGGTACGTCGCTGCCGGCCCGGACCCTGCGGCACACCTCGAAGCCGTCGAGCCCGCCCGGCAGGCCGAGGTCGAGGATCACCAGCTTGGGTCGATGGCGTTCGATGGCCTCGAGCCCGGCCTCGCCGTCGGCGGCGAGGTAGGGCCGGAAGCCGGCCTCCGTCAGGTAGAGGCCGACCAGGTCGGCGATGTTCGGGTCGTCCTCGACGACCACGACGGGGGCGGCGTTCATCCCGCTGTCCCGGGGAGCCGGATCACGGGCACCCGATTCCCTCGACACGGGTGCGCTCGCCATCGGCGCCATCGTCGCGTGCGGTTCGGCTGCATGTGGTGAGGGGGATGTGAGGGTTCGATGAGGCCGGGATCAGCGGTCCCGCGGGCGGAAGGCGTTGGAGAGCGCCGGCCCGTCGAAGGCCGGATCGACCGGGAGCCCGTTGGCCCAGCGGTACAGGGCGCTCTTGAAGATGGCCGAGAGAGCGGACGTCACGGCCCCGACGACCACCAGCCAGGCCAACGCCAGTGCGGTTCCCACCACGATGACGGGCAGGAACCCGGAGCTGAGCGAGGTCACCCCGACGATCAGAGCCGGGAGGCACAGCACGAAGCCCAGGGCGCCCATCCCGAAGTTGAACGTCACCTGCTCACCCCAGGTCGTGCGCACCATCGAGGCCGATCGCTTGAAGGCGTCGATCGCGCTCAGGTCCTCGAACACGATCACCGGGAGGGCGAGGAACGACAGGACCCCGAAGGCGACCCGCCCGACCCACGAGATCAACCGGCCGAAGATGCCCAGCCGCTGCTCGATCTGGTCGAGCACGGTGGCCACCACGGTGGCGAACAGCGCCCAGCCGAACAAGCGGCCGGCGCGAGCCCAGGCCGCCGAGAAGGCCGAGCGGAGGTCGGGCGTGCCACCGGCCATGCGCTCGGCGGCGCCGGCGATCACCGCCGCCTGGCCGATGGCGGCCATCCAGGCGGCCAGCACCGCTCCCATGAAGGTGAGCAGCCAGACGGCGCCGCGGGCGTCCTGGGCCGCATGGACCCCGCCGAGAAGGAGAAGGCCAGGACCGACCACCAGGCCGAAGGCGATCACGGCCGCCAGGCCGGCCAGCACCGGGATGAGCGCCAGCTCGCGGTCCTTGGCCAGCACCGACCACGAGGCCTTGCCGATGTTCCAGGCGTTCTGGACGCGCTCCATCCCGCAGGTATCGGACGGCGCCGCGCCCGGGTGTAGCCGCTACAGACGGAGGGGCTTGGTGGGCGTGAGGAGCATGGTGGGGTCGGCCCGCCAGTCGGCCCCGGCCACGTCGACGTAGAGCTCGATCTCGTTGCCGTCCGGATCGAGGATGTACAGGCTGTGGGTGACGGTGTGGTCGCTGGCCCCCACGATCCGCACCCCCGCCGCCCGGATCTTGTCGAGCATCGCCTTGAGCTCCTCGTCGGTGTCGCCCACCTTCAGGCCGAAGTGGTAGAGCCCGACCCGTCGGCCCTCGGGGATCTCCGTGGCGTTCGGCCCCACCTCGATGAGCAGGAGCTCGTGGTGGGTCCTGCCGCCCGAGAACGCCGCCACCGGCGCACCCGAGCCCTCCGGGGTGATCCGTCGCCAGCCGAGGGCGTCGCCGTAGAAGGCGGCGGAGCGCTCGATGTCGTGGACGTAGAGGACGAGGTGGCCCAGCTCCTGGACCCCGACCTTGGGCTCCTGGACGCCGAGCTCGGCGTCACCGGCGGTCTCGCTCACGGTCATGGGGACTCCCTCCGAACGCTGGCGGCTCACGGTACCGCCGCGAGGGCGCAGCGCGGTCCGGGGACGGTCGTTCGGTCCAGCCAGACCGCGGGGCCAGATGGGTCGGCGACGGCACGGGGCAGGGTGAGCTCTTGACCGTCGTGACCGCGAGCGTCGTCCTCCTGGCGGTGGGCATCGTCGGCACCCTCCGCCCGCCCGCCCGTCTCCCGAACGGGGCGGTGCCGGTGCTGGCCGCGGCGGTGGCGATCGGGCTCCCACTGGTCGGCGTCGGGACCATCCACCTGCACGACGTGCTCCGGTCGGTGCGGCCGCTGGTGGCACCGCTGCTGTTCCTGCTCCTGGCCACGCCCCTGGCCTCGATGCTCGACCGGCTCGGCGTCTTCGAGGCGGCCGCCTCGCTGGCCACCGGTCGCCGGCTGGCGGTCGGATGCTGGGTCCTGGCCGCGGTGACGGTGGCCGCCCTCAACCTCGACACCGCCGTGATCCTCCTCACGCCCCTCTACGTCTCCATCGCCCGGCGCTCCGGTATCGATCCGTTGGCCCTCGCCGCCCAGCCGGCCATCCTCGCCTGCCTGGCCTCGTCCGGTCTCCCGGTGTCGAACCTCACCAATCTGATCGCCACCGAGCAGGGTTCGATCGGGGCGGGAACGCTCGTACGCCTGCTTGGGCCGGCGACCGTCGCCGCCACCGCCGCCGGCTACGCCGGTTGGCGGCTGGCCTTCCGACGGTCGGTGCTGGTGCCGACCGCGGTGGGCCAGGTCCCGGTGGGCGCCGGGCTGGTCGGGGCCGCCGATGACCATCCAGGTCGGGCGGGTGACGGTTCCGTGGGGCGACCGCTGCTCGTCGGCGGGGTGGTGCTGACGGTCCTCCTGGGGGGCTTCGCCCTCGGCCGCGTGGTGGGTGTCCCCCCTTGGGTGGTCGTGGCCACCGTCGACATCGGCCTGCTGGTGCTGGGCGCCCGCCCTCGGATGTCGAGGGGTCCGGTGGAGACGGCAGCCGCCGCCTGCGGGCTGGCGGTCCTCGCCGCCGCCGTGGCCGGCCACGTCGACGTGGCCGGCCTGATGGGGGGCGGCGTCGGATGGCTGGCCGAGCTGCGGATCATCGGCGTCGGCGCCGGCGTCGCCTCGCTGACCAACAACCTGCCCGCCCTGCTGGTGTTGCTGCCCGCCGCGGTGGGCGACCGGGCCGTCGCCGCCCTCCTGCTCGGCCTCAACCTGGGTCCGGCCGTGATCGTGACCGGCTCGCTCTCGGGGCTGCTCTGGCTGGACGCGGCCCGGCGAGCCGGCCTGCGGGTCGGTGCCCTCGACTACACCCGCTTCGGCGTGATCGCCGGCGTACCGGCGATCGTGGTCGCGGCCGCGGCGCTCCTGGTCGTGCGCTGACGGCGGTGGCGGCTGGGCGGCGGGGCGTCAGGTGCCGGCGAGGCGGGCGACCACGGGCGCGAGCGCGTCGACGGCGTCGAGGCCGATCCCGACGGCGCTCAGGCCGAACCGCTCCCGGCGGGCCACGAGGTCCTCGGCGATCTGCTCGACCGAGCCGCACAGGGTGTGGGGCGACTCGAGGGCGTCCGTCGGGCTGAGCCCGAAGAGCGGGGCGAGCGATGTGGCCACGCCGAGCCGGTCGTCGGTGACGGCCACCAGGTGGATGCGGGTCTGCAGCTCGAGGTGGTCGAAGCGCTCCCCCGCCGCCGCCCGGATCCAGCCGATCTTGCGCTCGGTGGCCGCGGCGGTGGCGTCCGGCCCGGCCGACGCGTCGATCACCCCCGTCGACATGATCGGGTTGAGTCCGACGATGTCGGCCCGGCGGGCGGCCAGCTCGAGGATCCGCTTCCCGCCCCCGCCCACCAGGATCGGCGGGTGGGGACGCTGCACCGGTGTGGGCGTCCCCTGCAACCCCTCCACCGTGTAGTGCGAGCCGTGGAAGGTGGTCGGCTCCTCCCGGAACAGCAGCTCGAGGAGCTGGATGGACTCCTCCAGGCGCTCGATGCGGACGCCGGCCGGGTCGAGGCGGATGCCGGCCCGCTGGTAGTCGGCCACCATCCAGCCGGCTCCGAGACCCAGTTCGAAGCGGCCGTCCGACAGGACGTCGAGGGTCGCCGCCTCCTTCGCCAGCACCACCGGGTGCCGGTAGTCGTTGCAGAGCACCATGGCCCCGATCCGCAGCGTCGACGTCGCGTCCGCCGCCGCCATCAGGGCGGCGATGGGCGCCAACTGCTCGTCGAGGTGGTCGGACACGGTGAGCCGGCTGTACCCGAGGTCCTCGACCTTGTGGGCCAGGGCCCTCCAGGACGACGCGCTCACCTCGGTGGGTGAGGAGCACTGCACGCCGAAGCGGAACGGCATCGGTCGGGGTTGGGACGAGATGCCGGCCGGACCCGTCACCGAGGGACGATCTTGTCCGGGTTCAGGCGATGGTCGGGATCGATGCCGTCGAGGAGCACTCGGATCATCGTGACGCCGACCGGGGAGATGTCCTCGGCCAGCCAGCGAGCGTGTTCGACCCCGACGGCGTGGTGGTGCGAGAGCGTGGCGCCGTTGTCGACGAACGCCTGCTGGATCGCCGCCTTCACGACGTCGTACTGGTCGAGCGGTGCCATGTCTCCCCCGTCGGCGCCGGCCACCCGGGGCCGGAATGCGAACGTGAAGTAGAGGCAGGCACCCGAGTGATACGAGTGGGAGAGGTGGCACATGACGAAGCCGGTCACGCCGATCCGCTCGAAGGCCGCTCCTGCCGCCAGCCGAACGGCCGTGTGGAGACCGTCGAGCCGTGACCACGGGGCCGACGTCTCGGACACGTCGGCAAAACCGCCCCGGTCGAGCAGGTAGTCACGGATGTAGGGGGTGTCGAACTTCTTCTGGTCGTAGAGCTGGCCGGGACCGGTGCCGACGGCCAGCCCGCCGTGCTGGGAGACGATGCGACCCACGGCCTTGCGCTGGGCCTTGACGTGGTCGGGGCCCCCTTCGAAGCCGACGAAGGACAGGCAGGCGCGGTCGAGATCGAAGCCCTTGACCCGCTTGAGGAACTGCTTGAGGCCGGCCGACTGCAGCTTCGAGACCAGGGATCCGGCCTTGCTCGTGCTCAGCGAGAACTGGGTCTCGTCGGCGTCGGAGACCCGGGTGACCGAGGGCGACGTGTCGCTGGCGGCGATCGCCTGCATGGCCGCCAGCGCCGAGGACCAGTCGGGGTAGAAGTACCCGATGATCGTGCGCTCCTCGGGCAGCCGGTGCACCTGCACGGTCGCCTGGGTGATCACGCCGAGGCGACCCTCGCTGCCGAGGACCATCTCCCGCACGCTCGGGCCGGTCGACGTCGACGGCACGGCCCGGGTCACGAGGACCCCGGCCGGCGTGACGACGCGGACGGCCCGGGTGATGTCGGCGATGTCGCCGTACTTGTCGGACTGCATCCCCGACGACCGGGTGGCGATCCAGCCGCCCAGGGCGGAGTGGGTGAACGAATCGGGGAAGTGCCCGAGCGTCCAGCCCCGGGCGTTGAGCTGGGCCTCCAGATGGGGACCGAGCACCCCCGCCTCGACCTCGGCCAGCCGGGCGTCGGCGTCGAGCTCGAGCACCCGGTCGAGCCGGCCCAGGTCGAGCGACACCACCGGACGGGACTCGGTCCGCGGCGCCTCCAGGCTGCCGACGATGTTGGTGCCGCCCCCGAAGGGAACCAGCACGGCGTCCCCTTCGATCACCGCCGCAAGGACGGCTTCGACGTCGGCCTCCGAGCCCGGGTACACGACCAGGTCGGGCAGGCGGCCGAAGTCGCCGGCCCGGACACGGACCAGGTCGCGCAGGCTCTTGCCGTAGCCGTGCACGACGCGGTCGAGGTCGTCGTCGCGGACCCAGTCGGCCCCCAGGGCCGCGACCAGCTTTCCCCGCAGGGCCTCGTCGGCCCGGGGGGCGGGGACGGCCAGCGACGCCAGGTCCGGGGGCGGGGACCCGGGGGCGTCGAGGTCGACCCCGATCTTCTCTCGCACGAACGGTGCCAGCTTGGGCTTGTCGAGATGGGAGAAGGAGACCCCCTCCTCGCCCCAGCCCCACCACTTCATGTGCGGCAGGTTCACGTGCGGCAGGTCCATGCGCGGCTGGTTCATGTGCGGCAGGTTCACGTCCCCGGTCACGGCCCCCTGCCTACTGCACCCGGCGCCGCTCCGACCCGTTCTGGGAGTGGTTTTCGACCTTCCCGACGTCGGTTTTCACTCCCAGAACGCTTGGGTCAGCGGACGTGGGGCATGACCTCCTCCGCCACCAGGCGGATGTGGTCGAGATCGGTGAGGTCCGGGAGCTGGAGGTAGATCCGGTCGGCGCCGGCGTCGCGGAAGCCGGCGAGGAGCTCGACCACCTCGGCCGAGGTGCCGGCGGCCTCCCGGCCACGCAGCTGAGCGGGATCCCGACCGGCGGCGGCCGCCCGCCGCTCGAAGTCGGCGGCGTCGGTGCCGCAGCAGAGCACCAGCGGAGCCGACCATCGCATCGACGCGGGATCGCGGCCGAGCGCCTCGCAGGCCCGGGCCACCACGTCCCTGCCGGCGACGAACCGGTGGACCCGGCCCGGGAAGATCACGTTGAACTCGTCGGCGTAGCGGGCCGCCAGCGCCGGGGTGCGGCGGGTGCCGCGGCCCCCGATGATGATCGGCGGGCGGGGCTGCTGGCGCGGCTTCGGGAGCGCGGGCGAGTCGACCACCGGGTAGTGGTGGCCGTCGAAGGAGAACCGTTCGCCGGTCGGCGTCGTCCAGAGCCCGGTGATGACGGCCAGCTGCTCCTCCAGCCGGTCGAACCGCTCGACCACGTCGGGGAACGGGATGCCGTAGGCCCGGTGCTCGTCCTCGTACCAGCCGGCGCCGATGCCGAGCTCGACCCGCCCGTCGCTCATGGCGTCGACCTCGGCCACGGCGACGGCGAGCGGGCCGGGGTGTCGGAAGGTCGCCGAGGTGACCATCGTGCCCAACCGGATGGTCGAGGTCTCCCGGGCCAGCCCGGCCAGGGTCACCCACGAGTCCGTGGGGCCGGGACCGGGATCGCCGGCGCCGATGCGCTGGTAGTGGTCCGACCGGAAGAAGGCGTCGAAGCCGAGCGACTCGCCCAGGCGGGCCACTGCCAGCTGGTGGTCGTAGGTGGCGCCCTGCTGTGGCTCGGCGAAGAGGCGGAGGTCCATCGGGCGGGACCCTACCGGCGGTGTCGGACCGGGACCCGGGCGTCGGCGGACCTTCGACAGTGGGTGGGGCCGCGCCCGGCCACGCCGCACGTCAAGCTCTCCACCATGACCGACACCGAGCCATCGCTCCCAGCCGAAGGCCGTCGCTTCGGCGGGTTGGGCTTCTCGGAGATGACCCCGGAGCAGCGGACCGTGGCCGACGCCATCCTCGCCGGGCCCCGCTCGACGTCGACCGGTCTGCAGGGACCGTTCGAAGCCCTCCTCCGCAGCCCCGGCCTGGCCGACGCCACCCAGCGGCTGGGCGAGCAGATCCGGTTCCGCTCGTCGCTCCCGACTCGGCTGAACGAGCTGGCCATCATCGTGTGCGCCCGCCACTGGGACGCCGAGTTCGAGTGGTTCGCCCACCGGCGCATGGCGGTCGAGGCCGGACTCGACCCAGCCGTCGCCGACGCCGTGGCCGAAGGGCGCCAGCCCGACTTCGCCGATGATCCGGACGCCGCCGCCGTGCACGACTTCGCGGTGCAGCTCGTCGAGACCGGCTCCGTCGACGACGAGCGCTTCGCCGCCGTCGCCACCCGATTCGGCCATCGGGGCGCCGTCGATCTGATCGGCGCGGTCGGCTACTACACCTTCGTGTCGTTCGTGCTCAACGTCGACCGCTACCCGCTCCCCGACGGCGAGGCGCCCCTTCCCCCCATCGGGTGACCCACGGCCCGTTCCGGGTGCCGCTCAGGATCGAGAGGTACTTGTACGGCACCCAGAACGAGATCCGTCAGGGGGCGGGGAGGATGACGAGGCGCTCCTCGGTCATCTCCCGCACCGCCCAGGCGGGGCCCTCACGGGTGTTGCCGCTGTCCCGCTCGCCCCCGTAGGGCATCTGATCGGTGCGGTAGGTGGGCACCTCGTTCACCAGCACCCCGCCGAAGCGCAGCCGACGCACGGCCTTCATCGCCAGCTCGAGGTCGTTGGTCCAGATGGCCGCCTGGAGCCCGTAGCGGGTGTCGTTGGCG
>DASXLH010000215.1:0-3779 GCA_036496335.1 Acidimicrobiales bacterium | reverse complement strand
CCCTCCTTGAAGAGGTCGGGCCGGGAGCCGGAGTGGATCACGGGGACGATGACGCACTTGAACTCGACGTCGAAGTCGACCTTCGCCCCGTCGTCCTTGATCGTGCCCGGGACCACCGTTCCCTGGAGCCGGAAGCGCTTGGTGCCGAGGGAGCCCCGCTGGGCCACGGCCTGGTCGGCGTTGCGGAAGAAGGTGGTGGCGTCGCCGAGACCCTTGTAGGCGAGGAAGCCGATGGCCAACACGACGATGCCGAGGACGATCATCGGACGCCGGGAGGTACGTCGCACCCTGGGGGCGGGCGGCGTGAAGGGCCGCAGGCCGGGATCGCCGTCGTCGACGGTGTCGACGACGGCGGTATCGGGGTCGGTGGGGTCGGGGCCACTTGCCGAGGAAGGCCGCACGTCGCTCATCGGCTCAGCGCCCGCCCCGGCCGAGGGCCCGGGCCCGGCGCAGCAACCAGATCGTGTAGGCGCCGAGACCGAGGAGGGTCACGGAGTAGCCGGCCCAGACGTAGTTCACGACGTGCTCCCCAGGGTGGTGCTGCGAAGGGTCGTGCCGCCGGGACTCGGGACGCCGCCGCTCGGGACAGGCGTCGCCGGCCGGGTTGCGGGCTGCGTCTCGGCCCGCCGCGCCGCGATGGCCTGGTCGAGGTCCTTACCGGCCGCCCCCTGCTCGAGGCGTGCCATCCGGACCCGGTGGAGGGTGAGCCAGGCGTACACGAGCGTCATGGCCAGGAACCCGATGGTCATGGCGAACAGGAACCGTCCGTCGACCGACTTGCTCGGCGTGAGCTGGAGGGCCGAACGGCCCTGGTGCAGCGTGTTCCACCACTCGACGGCGAAGTGGTTCACCGGCACCACCAGCGAGGCCAGGATCCCGGCGACGGCCGAGCGCCGGGCCACCGTCTCGGGGTCGCCCGGGACGCGACGCAGGGCGAGATAGCCGAGGAGGAGGGCCAGCATGAGCGCCGACAGCGTGAGTCGGGCGTCCCAGACCCACCAGACCCCCCACACGGCGCGTCCCCAGATGGAGCCGGTGGCCAGCGTGAGGGCGGTGAACACGGCGCCGACCTCGGCCGAGGCCCCGGCCAGGAGGTCCCACCGCTCGTGGCGGGTGCGGGGCCAGAGCCACAGCAGGCTGCCCAGGGCGGTGATCCCGAAGGCCACGTACGAGGCCCAGGCCAGGCCGGGATGGATGGCCACCAGACGCGAGTAGTCCTGCTGCTCGACCGAGGGCGGCAGGGCCAGTCCGAGGGCGACGGTGGCGCCGAGGGAGACCAGGGCCGCCACGCCGAGGGCGAAGCTGAGGGGGCTGGCCGTCGAGGTCCGGACGGGCTGGACGGGAGCGGTCACGAGTCCTCCAGGAGCGTGCCGTAGGCGACGACGCCAAAGGCGAGGTAGATGGCGGCGAAGGCGGCGAGGAGACCGAGCCAGTCGCCGGGGGCGACATCCACGCTCAAGCCGGTGAGCGCCGCCTCCGACGCCCGGGTGGCGGCGATCAACACCGGGGCCACCACGGGGAGGAGCAGGAGAGGGAGCAGGGTCTCCCGAACACGTAGACCGCCGGCCAGCACGCCATAGAGCGTGCCCGAGGCGGCGAGCCCGATGGTCGCGGCCACCATCGTGGCCGCCAGGATGCCGATTCCGCTGATGTCGACGCCGTAGAGGACGACCACGCCCACACCCAGGACGATCTCGAGGACGACCAGCTGGACGGCGACGGCCGCCGCCTTGCCGAGGAAGATCCCGGCGGGGTCGAGGCCGGACAGCCGCAGCGCGTCGGGGATGCCGTCGCCCGACTCGAGGCCGGCCGAGCGCTGGACGGCGAGGAGGGTGGCCAGCAGCACCGCCACCCAGAACAGGCCGGCGGCCGCCTTGACGAGCACGTCCTGGTCGGGATCGAGGGCGAACGCGAACAGCACCAGCACCAGCACGGCGAAGGGCACCACCTGGTTGAGCCCGACCCGGGACCGGGCCTCGATGCGGAGGTCCTTGCCGGCCACCAGCAGGGCGTCATGCCACATGGGGAACCCCCCCGATGACCGTCACCACGTCGACCATCTCCACCGCCGCGCCACCGGCGACCTCGACCTGGCGGGTGGCGAGCGGTGTGGCACGCTCCAACTCGTGGCTGGCGAGCAACACCGTCGCCCCGGCCGCGGCCGCATCCGTCACCAGGGCGTCGAGCAGGTCGCGCCCCTCGGCATCGAGGCCGGCATGGGGCTCGTCGAGGAGCCAGACCTCCGGGCGCCGCACCAGCAGGGCGGCGAGGGCGGCCCGTCGGCGCTGGCCGGCCGAGAGCCGGTCGACGACGATGCCGTCGGTCCGGGTGTCGACCCCGGCCCGGCGCAGCGCGTCGTCGGGGCGGACCCCGCGGTCGGCGGCCCGGGCCCAGAAGGTGACGTTCTCCCGCACCGTGAGATCGGGGTAGAGCCCCCCGGCATGCCCCAGGAGACCGACGTGCGGGCGCACCGCCCGTCGGTCGACGCGTAGGTCATGGCCGCAGACGACCGCCTCGCCCCGGACGACGGGGACCAGCCCGGCGACGGCCCGAAGCAGGGTGGTCTTGCCGGCGCCGTTGGGCCCGCTGAGCAGCACGACCTCGCCCGCGCCGACGTCGAGGTCGAGACCGGCGAGAGCGGGGAAGCGGCCGAGCAGGCAGACGGCAGCACGGAAGCGGACGACAGGGTCCATGAGGATCGGGGAAACGGTACCGGTGGTCGCGAAAGCCGACCAAGGCGGGCCGTCCGCGCCGTCGGCGTGACGCTGATGATCACGGGCACCGTCGTGCTCCTGTTCGTCGCCTTCCTGCTGTGGGGAACGGGCCTCCATGAGGCGCGCGCCCAGTCGTCGCTCAAGAAGGACTTCGAGCAGTCGTTGGCCCAGCAGGCGGCCACCACCGGCGGCGACACCACCGCCACCTCCCAAGCGCCCCCGGCGCCAACCGGGAGCGCGGTGGCCGTCATCCGCATCCCGAAGATCGGCGTGGACAAGGCGGTCGTCGAAGGCGTGGGCGTGCCCGACCTGCGCAAGGGCCCGGGTCACTACCCGGGAACGCCTCTACCCGGCCAACCCGGCAACGCCGCCATCGCCGGGCACCGAACGACCTACGGGGCGCCCTTCTACAACCTCGACCAGCTCACCAACGGCGACGAGATCGACGTCACCACGCTGCAGGGGCAGTTCCGCTATGTCGTCGACCGGACCCAGGTCGTCCGGCCCAACCAGCTCGAGGTGCTGGCGCCCACGCTCGAGAGCCGCCTGACCCTGACCACCTGCAACCCTCGCTTCTCGGCCAGCCAGCGGCTGGTCGTCTCCGCCGTGCTGGCCGGCCAGCCGACGGCCCCGCCCGCCGCCACCACCCCGACCACCGCCGTCACGGCCGGTTCACCACCCCCGGCCAGCCTCGACGACCCGTCGGGCCCGGCCGGCGACGGCGCCGCCCGGTTCCAGACCGCCGTGTGGGGCGTCATCACCGCCGCGCTCGCCTTCGGGGTCTACCGGCTGGCCCGCCGACGGCGGCCGTGGTGGCGACGCTTCGGGGTCTACGTCCTCGGTGCGCTACCGGTGGGCTTCGCCCTGTTCCTGTTCTTCGAGAACATCAACCGCCTGCTCCCGGCCAACTTCTGACGGCCGGCCGCCGACGGCCCGGACCGCCCTCGCCCCACCGAGCAGGTTCACGGCGCAGACTCACGGCGTGCCCCGGGCTGTGATCGTCTCGTTCCGCCTGGGCGGCCTCGACGGGGTCTCGATCGTCGCCGACGGCTGGCGGAGCATCCT
>DASXLH010000214.1:0-9050 GCA_036496335.1 Acidimicrobiales bacterium | reverse complement strand
GCAGAGCGGGCTGGTCGTCGTCACCGCCGACCGTGAGCTGGCCCGGCGGGTCCGAACCGCCGCCGCCGACGTCGTGGGGCCGAACTGGCTGCTCGACCGCCTGATCGACTGAAAGCCCCCGGGCCCGTCACTCATCTCGGGGCCTGGGCCAGGGAGAGGATGTTCCCGTCGGGATCCTTGAAGTACGCCACCTTGGCGTCGCCCTCGAAGTGGGCGATGCCCTGCGCGTCCGTGATGATCGGGGGTTGGTCGTACTGCTCGAACACGACTCCCTGCCGGGTGAGCTCCGTCACCACCGTCTCGATGTCGTCGACGTCGAAGCCGGCGATCGTGAACCTCGCCGTGCCAGCGTTGGGGGAGAGGTACACGTTGATCTGCGTGTCGCCACCGCACGGATAGGCGACGTTGTCGCCCGTCTCGGTACCTGGCACCAGTCCGAGCACGCCTTCGTAGAACCGGCGGGCTTGCTGCATGTCGGACACCGCCGCTCCGGCGCCGCAGCGGTACTCCTTCAAGCTGACCATGGATGACCTCCGTCGGTTCGCGTCGACAGCCGCGGTCCCCTACCCGCGATCCGGAGCATCTGACCGTCCCGACGCCCACCTGCCGAGCAGCTCCGACGGCGGCGCGCCCGGCGGCCACGTGCTGTACTGCGGGACGGCCTGAAGCACGGCGAGCCGGGCTGGGAGGGGACGCCATGGCGGAGCAGATCGACGATCTCACGGCCCGGCTCGGACGGGCGGAGGACGTGCTCGCCGTCCACGAGGTCATCGCCGGCTACGGACTCACCGCCGACGGCGGATCGGTCACGGCCGGTGGATCGCTCTGGACCGAGGACTGTGCGTACGACTCCGACGCAGACGGGGCAGATGGTGGCTATCGCACCCGGGCCGGGATCGAAGCCCTCATCGAGGTGGCCGGTCGGGCCCAGATGGGCTTCGCCCACATCACTGGTTTGCCGCTGGTCGTCGTCGACGGCGATGCCGCCACCGCTCACGGAGCGAGCTACCTGCCCGTCTCCTCGGATGGCACCGAGTTCCACCTGAGCCGGGTCTCGGCGAACGGCTGGGACCTCGTCCGCATCGAAGGGCGATGGCAGACGCAACGGCGCACCAGCCGCACCTTGAATGGCTCGACGGCGTCGAAGGAGGTCTTCGCCCACGGCGCTCGGCGAGCGGTCGCCGAACGAGACGCCATGGCGATGTTGGACAGCGGGCCCGAAGCGAACGGAGAGATCGTGCAGGACGACGTTGCTGATTGGGCCGAGCTGGACCGACGCCTGCGGCTGGTCGAGGACAAGCTCGCCATCCTCCAGGTCGTGGCCGGCTACGGACCGAGCGTGGACGGCGGTGCCGTCACGGAGGCCGGCTCGCTGTGGACCGTCGACTCCTGGTACGACACCGACGCGTCACCGGCGGCAGCCGTCCCGCACGGTCGGGCCGGCATCGAAGGCGCGGCACAGCGCTTCCTCGATGACCCGGTCGGTCTCGCCCACATCAGCCACATGCCCATGATCAAGGTTGACGGCGACCGGGCGACGGTCGTGAACCACTCCAACACCTTCGACCAGGACGGAGATGGCTACCGGATCGGTCGCGTCTCGGCCAACCGCTGGGATCTCGTCCGCGTCGACGGGACCTGGCAGATCGAGCACCGGGTGAATCGCCTCCTGGACGGCACCCGAGTGGCAAAGGACCTTCTGGCAGAAGGGGTCCGCACCGTCCTCGATACCGAGTAGCCCCGCGACCGCCAGAGCTCGCCCGGAATTGCGGGCATGGCCGTCGGCCCTGGACAACGATGCCCCATGGCCCACCCGCACTGGCCGTTCTTCGACCTGCGGATCCGGACGCCGCGGCTGGAGCTGCGCTACCCCGACGACGACCTGCTCGTCGAGCTGGCCGACATCGCCGCCAGCGGTGTCCACGAGCCGGATCGGATGCCCTTCAGCGAACCCTGGACCCGGAGCCCGCCCGGCGAGCTGGAGACGAAGGCGCTCCAGTTCTGGTGGAGTCGACGGGCCAGCCTCAACGCTGACCGCTGGACGATCACCTTCGCCGTGCTGGCCGAAGGTCGTCCGGTGGGCTGCCAGGACCTCTTCGCCCAGGACTTCCGGGTTCGCCGATCCTTCGAGACCGGATCCTGGCTAGGGATGGCGCACCAAGGACGAGGGATCGGAACCGAGATGCGAGCCGCGGTGCTCCACTTCGGGTTCGCAGGGTTGGGAGCCGACATCGCCGAGACGGGGGCGTTCGTCGACAACCCCGAGTCGCTGGGCGTCACCCGCAAGCTCGGCTACGAGCCCAACGGCAGCTTTCGTCGCGCCCGGGAAGGACAGCCCGCCGACCTGCTGATGTTCGCCATGAGCCGCGCCTCGTGGGAGGCGACACGGCGGGACGACATCCACATCGACGGCCTCGATCCCTGCCTCTCCCTGCTCGGCCTGGAGACCTGAGGCCGCCGACCGCGGAGCCAGGAGAGGGATGCTGACCCCCACCGAGTGGGGGGCCAGCCTCCTTCCGGCCCCGGCGGCCGGCGCTTACCGTCCGAGTTGGGATGGGAACGGTCGGCTGGCTCGCCCGACGCCACATCCGCCACCGGGCCGTGGCGCTCACCGCGCTCGCCCTCATCGCCGCGCTGGGGACGGCAGGAACGCTGGTGGCCGCTGGTGCCGCCCAGCGCACCGCCGGTGCCTACACCGCCTACCGTAGGCACGCCGAGGTCAGCGACGTCGTCATCAACCCGTCGCTGGTGTCGAGCGACATCGACAGGGCGATCCGCGCTCTCCCTGGCGTCATCTCCGTCACCAGCGACGCGTTGCTGAACGGCGGCGTCGACCACGACGTCCATCCCCGCACCCAGGCCGAGATCGACGCCGACCCGACGCAGATCCTCACCCGGTCCTCGACCGACGGTCGCTACCTGACCATGGACCGGCCAGCCCTCACCCAGGGCCGACTCCCCAGCGGCGACCACGAAGCCCTCGTGACGGTCGAGCTGGCCAAGGCCGAGCACATCGCCATCGGCGACGTGCTCCCCTTTTCCTTTTGGAGCCGGCGCACCGAGCTCATCGGCGAGACCGGTCCCCTGCCTCCCGTCGGCGTCGAGCACGTGAAGGTGGTGGGCATCGCCACCATGCCCGACGAGGTCCTCCCTGACGGTCTCTACCCGCGACAGACCCTGATCCTCAGCCCCGACATCGGCGCCCGCTACGACTGCCTCCCCGACCAACCTCCGCGGGACACGTCCCTCGAGGAGACGATCCTCCAGATGGCGCCGGAAGCGTGCGCGACGTCATACCGCTACTACTCCATTGCGGTGCAGGGAGGGGACAAGGGCGTCACCGCCGTGCTCGAGGCGTTCAACGCGGCCGCCGCCAAGCTCACCGCCGAGCTGCCGCAGGGTCTCCAGGACATGCAGGTGGGCTACACCCTCGTCGCCAAGACCACGACGGCCGAGGAGGAACGACGGGTCGAGCGCTCGACGCAACCGATCGTGGTGGCCCTCGACGTGCTGGCCCTCGCGGCCGGTGCCGTCACGGCCTTCGTGGTCGGGCTCGGCCTCTCCCGCGAGCTCCTGCGGGCCGGCGACGACCAGGTCATGTGGTGGCGCCTCGGCCTCACCCGGCGCGAACGGGTGCCGATCCTCGCCCTACCCGTCCTGGCGGCAGTGGCGGCCGGGCTGCTGGCGGGAGCAGCCGGCGCCTGGGTGCTCTCACCTGTCGGTCCGGTCGGCAACGTGCGGTCGATCGCGCCATCTCCCGGCCGGGAGATGGCCGGACAGACGTGGCTGGTCCTGGTCGCACTCGCGGCCGTGCTCATCGGCATCGCCGTGTGGTCGAGTTGGCGGTCGGCCCGCCGGGTCGGCATCCCGGTGCCGCACCCGGTCTCATCGGCACCGCGGCGGCTGCCGCGCTCGGGAAGTCCCGCCCTGATCGAGGGACTTCGCTCCGCCTACCGGACCAGGCGGGGGGCCGGTCTCGTGCTGGCCAGCGGCGGGGCGGCGGTGGCGGTGTTCGTGGCCGCCCTCGTGTTCGGCGTCAGCCTCACATCGCTGCTCGCCACCCCGAGGTCCTACGGCTGGTCCTGGGACGTCGCCACGATCGACAACTTCGGCTACGGCGGCATCCGGTTGGATGCCGTCCGCACCACGGTCGAAGGGCGCGACGACATCGCCCGCTGGACCGCCCTCGGCTTCTCGAACTCGACCACCCTGGACGGCGATCCCGTCCCGTCCGTGCTCGCTTTCGACACATCCTCGGACGTCGACATCGCGGTCGTGCAGGGGCGCCTCCCCCGGGCCGACGGCGAAGTCGCGCTCGGCGCCCGGACCGCCGCCGAACGTGGGATCGCCGTGGGCGACTCCGTGAAGGTCACGGGCTACGAGGTCCCGGCGCGGTCGGCCACCGTCACCGGACTCGTCGTGCTGCCGGCCCTCGGCCCGTTCCGGGCCGACCGGACCGCGCCCGGGATCGGGATGCTGGTGCCTGAGGCCATGCTCGATCGCGAGCAGCTGCCGCAGCTCGTGAGCTTCGTCGGCATCGGGCTACGGCCGGGTACCGATCGCGCCGCCGCCTTCGCCTCACTCCGGGCCGAGTTCGCGACGTGGGATGACTCGGAGCTGACCACCTTCGATCTCGCCGGGCCGATCCGGCCGGCGGAGATCATCGACGCCCGCTCGATGCGGGTCTCACCGCTGCTCGTGGGCGGCCTTCTGGTGGCGGGCGCCACCATCGGTCTCGCCATCGGCATCGCCATGTCGGTGCGGGCCCGGCGGAGGGACCTCGGCGTGTTGCGGGTCCTCGGCTTCACGGGCAGGCAGCTGCGGGGCTCCGTGCTGGTGCAGGCCGTGGCCAGCGTGGCCGGCGGTGTGGTGGTCGGGGTTCCCGTCGGCGTCGTGGTCGGACGGCTGGCGTGGCAGGGGTTCGCCTCCCGGCTCGGGGTGGTCACCGAGCCGTCCACGCCCGTCCTCTGGATCGCGGTGACCGCGGTCGGCGCCATCGTCGTGGCGTTGGCGGCGGCCGCGCTGCCGGCCCGGTCCGCAGCCCGCTCGAACCCGAGCTCGCTCCTCCTCGCTACCGGCGGCTGAAGGTCGGCTCAAAGGGCGCGCTCGGGCTCGGGCGCTCCCCTACGCCGCGACGATCTCGGGAAACCGGCCGTCGAGGTCGAGGAAGCCCAACAGCCAGCCCGTCCCCATCCCGACGTAGATGGTGTTGCCCATGATCGCTCGCCGAGCAGTCTCGACGTCCTGCTCCAGGACCGCCACGAACGAGGCATGACTGATGGCCTCCAGGCCGAGGTTGACGACCGTGCTCCAGTGCAGCGACTCGTCGAAGTACTCGTTGGTCCAGCCGTCGTTGGCGCCATCCCCCCAGCTGGTGTTGCCGAAGACGACGCCCCGGGCCCAGATCTCGCGGAGATCCTCCTGGTCCGGCTCCCCCGCGATCACGGCGTCGTACTGCTCGGGCGAGGCCGTGACGGTTCGCTCGAAGGCCGAGCGCCACACCTTGAGGTACTCGGGCGTCGGCAGCTCGTAGTCGACGCGCATGAAGTCGCGCGGGTTGATGCGAACCACCCCCGGCCGGGGTCGACGGTGTGGACGCCGCTGGCCGATGGGCGGGTCCTCGGTCTTCACGACCTGGCAGCCGGCGTTGTAGGCGGTGTTCCACAGGGCTCCCGTGGCGGTGCCGTCATGGAGGAGCTCGGCGACGTACCGCAGGCAGCCCTCGTCGGTCCCATTCAGCACGTCGAAGCGTTTGGTCAGTTGCGCCGCAAGGCCCTGCAACGGCTCGGCGAACGGCGGGGAGAGCTGGATGCCGAGGCGCTCCATGGCCGGCGGCATCCCCCAGTTGGTGCGCAGCTCCATGCCACCCCAGTAGGCACTGGCGAACACGGCCCACGCCTGTCGGCTCAGCTCGTCGGCCGACGTCGATCCCTCGAGGATCGGTCCGGCGAGGCGATTGGTGATCCAGCCGTTGAAGGCGATCCAGTAGGCCTGCGGTGTGGCCAGCCCGCCGGCGATCGGCTCGAACTCTCCGGCGAGGTTCCCCAGGAGCTCGGGAGCCTCATCCAGGACCCCAGCGAGCGCCGGGGACGACGGGGCCGCGCCCACGACGTGCTTCGGCGAGTTCTCGATCGCGGCGTCCTGCTCGGCATTCCCCATGTGCCGCAACGTAGACGTCCCGAGCCAGAGCCGCTCGGGGCGACGCCGATGTCACCGCCGGCCTCCCTCATCCGACGCGAGCACAACAGTCGGCGGGCTAGACCGTCCGGCATGAGTGATGACCGACCGGTGCTGGATCAGGTCAACATCGTCGTAGGAGACATGGCGGAAGCCGTCGAGTTCTACCGGTTGCTCGGTGTCGAGGTCGCCAGTGCCGACGGCCCGTGGGACAGCCACCATCGAACGGCCGCCAGCCCCGATGGGTTGGCTCTGGATCTGGACAGCTCCGAGTTCGCGGCGGTGTGGAACGAGGGCTGGTCCCCTGGCCGCACCGGTTGCGTGATCGGCTTCCGAGTCAGCTCCAGGGATCAGGTCGACCGGCTCTACGAGCGGCTCACGGCCGCCGGTCACCCTGGGGAGCAACCGCCGTATGACGCGTTCTGGGGAGCGCGCTATGCGATCGTCGCCGATCCCGCCGGCAACGCGGTCGGGATCATGAGTCCTGCTGAGCCAGACCGGCGCTCGCCGCCGACACCGCCGTCGGCGTAGCTCTCATGAGGATCGGCAGTTCCCGTCAACCGAGGTGGCGGTAGCCGCCGTCCACCATCAGGGTGGTCCCGGTCACGTAGCGGCCGGCGTCGCTGGCGAGGTACACGACCGATCGCCCGATGTCGGCCTCGGCGTCGCCCAGCCGCCCCAGCGGGATCAGTCCGCTGAGCCGCTCGATGGTGCCCGGCGTGGAGCGTTCCGCCTCCTCCACCAGCGGCGACAACGCCATCGGCACGATCGTGTTGACCCGGATCCCGAAGCCCGCCCACTCCAGCGCTCCCACCCGGGTGAGCACGCGCATGGCGTCCTTCACCATGCCGTAGCCCGCCCCGCCGGCCTGGGGCTGGATGGACATCCCGGACCCGATGTTCACGACGCAGCCCCGCGCCTCCTGTAACCACGGGAAGCAGGTCTGCATGAACCGGAGGGCCCCCATCGGACCCGACTGCCACATGGCGTCGGCATCCACCTCCGTCAGGTCGCGAAGCGACTGGTACGAGGTCGTCTGGGCGTTGTTCACGACCAGGTCGATCCGTCCCCATTCCCCCGCGCACCGTTGCACGCTGGCGTCGACCTGGTCACGACGGACCACGTCGCACGCCCCGGCCTCCGCCGTCCCACCCCGGGCCGTGATCTCCTCGACCACGGCCTCGCACTTCGAGATCGTCCGGCCCAGGACCATCACCTTGGCCCCCTCGCTGGACAGGGCCAGGGCGATCCCTCGGCCGATGCCCTGCCCGCCACCCGTGACGATGGCCACCTGCCCATCGAGGACCCCCAACCGTCCCTCCTCCGCCATGGTCCGGGCGATCTCCGGACACGCCGGCCACAGGATGCCAGAGCGGCCTTCTGCCCCTGCGACTCGAGGGTGGTCGTGCCCGGCCGGCGGCGCGGAGCTGACGATCGGCGATCCGGCCGACCGGATCCCGGACGGGGCGTTGGCTAGTGCCAGCCGCTGTGGCGGCGGAAGCTGTAGAACGCGCCCCGGATGTGAGGAGGGTCGAGCTCGGTGGTGACCGGCTCGGCCAGCTCGTCGAAGGTGACGGCGTCGATGCCGGCCGCCACGCCACGGAGCAGGTCGAGGTCGAGGCCGTAGATGCGGGCCGCGTTCTCGCCGGCCATGAGCGCGGCCGAGTCCGTGTCGATGTCGTGCAGCGCATCCCGCAGGGAGAGCTTCGTCATGGGGTACTCGTCGTCGCTCTGGGCGAGTTGGAAGCTGCCCTCGGGATGGGGGTAGTCGGTGCCGAACAGCACCTGGGTCTGGTAGCCGCCCGCCACCGCCGCCTTGGCCTCGAACTCGGCCAGGCAGGTGGCGCCGATGAAGACCTGTTCGGCGCAGTACTCGCTCGGGAGCTTGGCCATCGTCGACAGGAAGTGAGCCGACGGGCCGTTGAAGAGCGAGAGACCCTTCACCATCGAGTCGAGCTCGTTCATGGTCCAGTCCCACCAGGTGCCGGGCTGCTCGGTGAAGACCAGGTGCAGGCCGGGATGACGCTCGAAGACGCCGCCGAAGATCAGGTAGTGCATGGCGATGCGGGCCGGCTGGCCGATGAGGTCGAGGTTGCCGATGATCCCGCTACCCGGGAGGCCGCTCAGCATCTCCTGCGAAGGGCCGGTGGGGATGCCGTGGGCGTGCGTGCTGAGCGGCATGACCCGCTCCTCGGCCAGCGACCAGAACGGCTCCCAGGCGGGATCGTTGTAGGGCGGGATCCCGGCCTGGACGCGGGGGAAGTTGATGCCCCGCAGACCGGCATCGGCGGCCCATTCCAGCTCGTTCACGGCGGCATCGATGTCCCACATCGGCAGGTGGCAGAGCCCCGCTCGTCGTTCGGGTTCGACGGAGCAGAAGTCGGCCAGCCACCGGTTGTAGATGTGCCGGCCGAGGCCCACCAGCTCCAAGGGCGTGGTGGGATCGGCGCCGGTGCCGATCAGGTCGCCCCAGGGCAGGGGCCACACGCCGGCGCCCTGGTTGAGACCGTGGAAGATGACCTCGGCCGCCACCCCGTCGTAGTTCATGTCGCGCAGCCGGGCGTGGGGGTCCCACCCGCCCTCGGTGAGCGTGTTGCGCTGGGGGGTGCGGAGCAGCTCGTCGCGGCTGCGCCCGTCCTTGGGCATGGCGGCGCGGCGCTCCCGCTGCGCCGCGAAGAAGGCATCGAAGTCGTCGAGCCGATCGTGGGGGCAGTACTCCCGGAGCTGCTCGGGCTGCGGCCCGCAGTGCCCGTCGGACGTGACGACGACGGCGTGGTCGGTGCCTGCGCGCGCCGAGTGGACCAGTTCCTCAGTGTCGATCGCCATGTCAACTCCCCCGGATGGCACGCCGATGCGTGCGATACGGCGACCAC
>DASXLH010000213.1:0-2293 GCA_036496335.1 Acidimicrobiales bacterium | reverse complement strand
GGCCGAGCGGGTGGCGGGCACCTTGCTGTCCGACGACTCGCGCGGTGAGGCGGGCATGCATCCGCTGCACGACCAGGCCCTGCGCACCTACCGCGTCGCCACCTGCCGGTGCCTCGGCTACCTGAGCCCCGAGGGCGGGTTCCGCAAGCCCAAGTCACTGCCGACGCAGTTCTCGCGCGTGATCTCACCCGAGCCCGCCGACTTCGCCTTCCTACGCACGAAGATGGGCGACCTTCCGATCGGCCACCTGCGTAGCGGCGAGACCGTGGTCGACTTCGAAGTCGGCATCCCCGGCGCCTCGCTGGCGACGCATGTCGGCGTCTTCGCCACCACCGGCATGGGCAAGTCGAACCTGATGAAGGTCCTGGCCGGCGGGGTGCTCCGGGCCGGCGGGCGCTACGGGCTGCTGCTCATCGATCCTCACGGCGAGTACCGCACCGAGCTCCCCCGCCATCCATGGGCGACCGGCGACCGCTTCCGCACCTATGCCGCCCGGCTCCTGCCCAACACCTCCACGCTGCGGATCTCCCTCGCCGAGCTCACCGTCGACGACCTCCGCACCGCCTACGACTGGAGCCGACCCCAGGAGGAGGCCCTGTTCGAGCTCGAACGGCACTACGGCGGCGACGGTCTCTCGTGGCTGTTGCTGTTCGCCCAGCTCGACGACCTCCCCGGCTTCCGCGACGTCGAGCTGGGCGGCCGCATCGCCCTCAACACCCTCCAGGTCGTGCACCGCCGGGCCCGTCGCATCGTCGAGCTCCAGTGCATCTCCCCCGATCCCGCCGTCTCCGTGGGCGGCGCCATCGTGCGGGACCTGGAACAGGGTCGGGTCGTGCTGGTCGACGTCAGCGGCCTCGGCTCGACCGAGGAGGTCATGGTCGCCTCGTTCCTCACCCGCAAGGTGCTCGAACGGTGGTCGGGTGCCTATCTCGACGATCCCGAGCGCCACGAGCAACTGCCGGTCGTCGCCGTCGTGCTCGAGGAGGCGCAGCGGGTGCTGTCGAAGTCGAGCGACCGGGAGTCGAACGTGTTCCCCCGTGTCGCCCGGGAGGGTCGCAAGTTCAAGGTCGGCCTGTGCGCCATCACCCAGCAGCCCAAGCTGCTCGACGACGAGCTCCTCAGCCAGTTCAACACCTTCTTCGTCCTGGGCCTGGCCGACGAGAAGGACCGCAACATCCTGCGGGGCTCGTCCAAGCAGGACCTGTCGGCCTCGGCCGGCGAGATCCAGACGCTCATGCCCGGCGAGTGCCTGCTCGCCAACCTGGAGGCACCCTTCGCGGTGCCGGCCCGGGTGGCGCTGTGGGATCAGCTGGTTCGCAGCACCGAAGCTCCGCCCACGGCCCGGCCGGTGGCCGCCCCCAACATCGCCGCCCTGGTCGACTGATGAGGGTCGCCGCCCTGGGTGACGCCCACCTCGGGCGCAGCTACCTCTCGGTGGTGGATGCCGCCACCGGCGTGAACCGTCGGGAGCTCGACTTCGAGGAGGCGTTCACCGCCGCGCTCGACGTGGCCCTGGCCCAGTCCCCCGACCTGGTCGTGTGGCTGGGCGACATCTTCGACCATCCCCGGCCGAGCTACCGGTCCTTCCGGGTGGCGCAACGGGCGCTGTTGCGCCTGCGCGACCACGGCGTCCCGCTGGTGGCCATCAGCGGCAACCACGACACCCCCCGGCTGCCCGGCACCGGCAGCCCCTACTCGGCGCTGGCCGACGCCTTCCCGGAGGTGCACTTCGCCACTCGGCTCTCCTACGAGGCGTTCGACCTGGGCGGGCTGCGGGTCCACTGCGTGCCCCAGATGCTCACCGTCGACGCCACCCTCGAGGCGCTCGACCAGGCCGACCGCAACCGGAGCCTCGACCGCTCCAACCTGCTGCTCACCCACCCCCGCATCACCCAGGTGGAGCCCCGTTACGCCGACATCAACGAGATCGAGGTCGACGCCCGCGCCCTCAAGGCCGACCTGGTGCTGCTGGGTCACTACCACTTCCACACCCGGGTGGCGGAGGGCACCTGGTACGCCGGCTCGACCGACACGTTCACCTTCGCCGACGACCCCGACAAGCCCAAGGGCATCGTCGTGCTCGACACCGACGACGGCACGATCGCCCACGTCCCGGTGCCCGGTCGGCGCCCCCTCGTCACGCTCGAGACCGTGCAGGCCCTCGGGCTCTCGCCCACCGAGGTGGAGGAGCTGGTGCTGCGCCGGGCCGAGTCGGTGCCCGAGGGATCGGTGGCGCGGCTCTACATTGACGGCGTCGATCCCGAGGCCTACCGGCTGCTCGATCTCCAGCACG
>DASXLH010000212.1:0-4966 GCA_036496335.1 Acidimicrobiales bacterium | reverse complement strand
AAGACGAGGCAGTCGGTGCCCACCACCTCGACCACCCGGGAGATGTTCTCCTCCGGGAACGGGGCGATGACGAAGTGGCGCTTGAAGATCTCGCTCGGGCGGTCGTCCAGCCTGTCGCCCCACTTCGGCCGCCGTCCCAGCACGTAGGCGTGGTCCATCTTGCGCAGCAGGTAGGGCAGCCAGACGGTGCCCTGCTCCGACAGGAGGAGCTGCATGTTCGGGAAGCGCTCGAACCAGCCCTGCAGGATCGCCGCTCCCACGGTCTCCATGGCCGGCCGGTCGCCGTAGTAGAAGACCCACTGGAAGGCGTCCATGTCGCCCAGCATCACCTCGGGCTCGTCCCACTCCTCGCCCTGGTGGGCGTAGCGGGTGAGCGAGGCGAGGTGGGTCGACAGCCGGATCCCGGCCTCGTTGCAGATCTCCCAGAACCGGTCGTTCTCCGGGCGGAAGGGGGAGGTGCCCATTGACGGCCCGGTGGAGCACTGGATGACCTTGGGGACCTCCAGGCTCATGATCAGCTCGAGCTGCTTGAGCGCCTCGTCCGGATCGGCGAAGGAGATGTAGGGCGGGGTGAAGATCCGCTGCTCGTAGTTGAAGCCCCACTCGGTGGCCAGGTAGCGGTTGAGGGCGTTGAGGTTGGCGTAGAGCCCCTCGTAGTCCTCCTCGAACTCCGGCTCGGAGCCGGGCAGGGTGGCGAAGTTGACCGTGGCCTGGATCCCCTGGGAATCCATCACCGCCAGCCGGTCGACCGGGTTGTCGAGGAACTCCTGCAACGCCCGGTAGCGCTTGGCGAAGTCCTTGCGGCCCTCGGTGTCGAGGCTCTTGAGCGGGTTGAGCTTGGTGAGCAGCGATCCCGGGATCGGGGCCCGGCTGGCCGGGTCGCTGTTGTCGACATCCTCACCGACGGCGCTGCCGGCGTCCTTGACGCCGATCTCCTCCAGGATCTCCGACGAGCCGACCACCTGGAAGTTCTTGAACGTCCACTTCTTCGGTCGGCCGTTGTAGAGCTGGGTGTAGGTCCCGTCGTCGTTCTTGACGGTCCGGATCGCCATGTGGCGCTTGTCCGGATCGATGTAACGCTCATAGGCGTCACGAGCCGGCAGCGAATGCTCATCGGCGTCGTTGATCAGATAGCCGAGCTCGGCAGACACCTGCGCATCGGTCATGGACATCGGCAGACCTCCTCGTACCCCCTGAAACCGTGCGAGCCGCACGCCTCGCGGGACATTCTTGTACTCAGTTCAACTTCTGCGCAAGCAAAGGCCGGCGGGTCGGTCAGCCAGCCGGCACCGGGGGACCGTCGAAGCGGTCGACGGTGGCGAACGACGCCACCGGCTCCCGCCGCAGCTTCGTGAGCTCCCGTTCCGGGCGGCCGAGCACGAGGGTGGCGGCGATCACGTGCTCGTCCGGGATGCCGAGCAGCTCCTTCACCGCGGCCTCCTGACGGACGAGCACCGTCGTGATGCAACCGCCGTAACCGAGATCTCGAGCCGCCAGCAGGACGTTGTGGCAGAAGGGGAACACCGACCCGCCGCCGCAGATGCTCAGACGACCGAGCCCGCTGTCCATGGCGGTCACGCGACTCAGGTCGACGGTCACGACGAGGAGCACCGGCGCCGTCCGTACGACCGCGGGGGACATGCCAGGGCCGTCCTCGCGGGGGTGGCGCCGGGCTTCCTCGAGGTCGACGGGCTGGGACGAGGGCTGGCCGGGCGGGTTGCGCCAGTACGCCTCCGATGCCACGAAGGGAACGAGACCGGCCTGGTAGAAGGCGTGGTCCTCCGTCCAGGCGGTCGCCCACAGGTCGGCGACGCGACCCCTCAGGGCCTCGTCCCGCACGGCGGTGACGTGCCAGGGCTGGCGGTTGCCGCCGTTCGGCGCGAACCGGGCGTGGTCCAGGATGTCGTGGAGGACGGCGTCGGGTAGCGGCTCGTCCGTGAACCGGCGGGTGGCGGGCGTGGTGCGCATGACGTCCCGGAGCTCCATGGCGAGAGTCTGCTCCGTCGGTGCCACCGTCGTCCGGGGTCGTCGTCCCCACCAGGGCCTTCGGGCCCATTGGTAGCGTCTCGCGCATGGCCACGGCGTCGCCCCGCGACCGGAGCGGAGAGGGGAGCGCGGCAGTCGCGGCCACCGCGCTGCCGGAGGGGCCCCGCCGCTCGGCGCTGCTCCAGGAGCGGTCACGCCGCACCAGACGGGCACTCGTTAAGGCGGCCCTGCAGCTGTGGAGCGCCCGCGGCTACGAGCGGGGCATCGAGGAGACGACCGCCGAGGAGATCGCCGCGGCTGCCGGCGTCACCAAGGGCACTTTCTACTTCCACTTCGCCCGCAAGGAGGACATCCTCCGCGAGCTCGGATGGGGCGCCTCGGCGGCGCTGCTCAAGGACGCCCGTTCGGCCATGGATGCCGATCGACCGGCCCGGGACGTCCTGTCGGTCATGTTCCTGGGCCTCGCCCGGCGGGTCAGCAAGGTCGACCCCGTCGCGGTGCGTCGCTCCGTGGCCGAGTTCTACCGCGGCGCCTCGGCTGGACCGGTCGACGACGACCACGTCGGCTTCGTCACCTCCCTCCTCGAGGTGATCGCCTACGCCGAGCGCCGGGGTGAGCTGCCGGCCGGCACCGATGAGCAGGAGCTGGCCTCACTGCTCAGCGCGGTCACGCTCGACGCCCTCATCGGTTGGTCGGCGGCTTCGTCCGACGAGCTGGCCGCGCTGCTCGTGCGCCGGGCCGACGTGGTCCTGGCCGGGGCGCGGGCCGCGGCCGAGGAGGCGTGAGGATCACGGCCGAGGAGGCCTGAGGATCACGGCCGAGTGTCGTCAGCCGCCGCCGATGGCGGCCAGATCCTCGGCCACGACCTGGGCCAGCTCGTCGACGTCGACCGGGTCGGCGCCCCGGCTGTAGCCCGAGCGCTGGTGGAAGTGGCGCACGAGCTCGTCGTCGGCAGCCCCGGCGCCGAGCAGGTCGACGCTCGGACCGACCCGTGCTGCCGTCGCCCTTATCGCCGACTCGTCGAGCCGGTAGGCGGCGATGGCGTTGCCGGCCAGGATCTCGCGGACCTCGGCTTCGGGCACGCCGGCGAAGGCGGTGCGGATCCAGTCCCGGGTGTTGGGCCAGGTGCCCTCCCAGTGCGGGTAGTCGGCACCGAAGAGAAGTTGGTGGTCGCCGATCCGGTGCCGCATCTCGACCTCGGCTCGGTGGATCGACGACGGGGTCACCACGATGTTCCGCCGGTAGTACTCGCTCGGCTTGAGCGCAGTCGTGACGCCGGCTCCGGAGAGCTGCCGGTCGAGCTGGGCGATGGTGTCGGGCACCCAGTCGGCTCGCACCTCGGTCATCGCCAGCGTGAGGTCCGGGTGGCGATCGAGGACTCCGCCGGCCATGAGCTGCCAGATCGGCCGTCGAGTGCCCCAGGTGAGACGCAGCGGGGAGTCCTGCTTCATGGCCGGGGTGTCGGCGCTCGGGTGCGGAGACAGGGCGCCGGGGGACATCGTGGTGAGGGGATCGGGACCTTCGTCGGGTGGGGCAAAGGGCGAGCGCCCCTTCGGGCGGTTCTTGATCGCGGCGATGGCGTCGAGGAAGGCGCCCTGCACCGCGCCCCAACCGGCATGGATCGACACCACCAGGCCCAGCTCCTCGCAGGCGGCGAAGAAGGGATCGAAGTGAGGGTCGTGCAGGGGCGGCAGGGAAGGGTCGAAGATCCCGCCCGGCATGGTGACGGACACGAACCCGTGGTCGGCGGCCCAGGCCAGCTCGTCGATCGTGGCGGCGATGTCGCGGCAGGGCCCGGGCTCGGCGACTCCCCGGAGCCGCCCGTCGGCGGGAGCCATGAAGTCGGCCAGCCAGCGGTTGTGGGCCTGCGCTCCCACCATCTGGAGCTCGGGAGGGCGGACGCGGTTGACGTGGCTGAAGAAGGGGGCGGTCGAGAGCTGCGTCGAGTAGTGGATGATCTCGCCGGCGATGCCGTCGGCGTCGAGCTCGCGGAGGCGCACATCGAGGTCCCAGGCGCCGTAGACGCCCCCGGCCCGCACCGCTCCCCGCCGGTCGAACACGTCGAGGGCCTCGTCGGTGGGCTGGAGCGGACGGGTGACCAGCTTGCTGTAGAGCTGGTCCTCGGCCTTCAGCTCCTCGAGGTCCGGCCAGTAGCGCCGAGGCAGATAGGGCCGGTAGTCCTCGATCTGGGCGCCGGCGTGGCCGTCCGCCGAGACGACCACCAGTTCGTCCGTCATGCGCCTCTCCCCGTTTCGTCCAGCCGTCGCCGGTCTGATGGACCCCTCGCCGTCGAGGGCCCGTCGCCCCGGAGCCCGTACGCCCGAGAGGCACGGTGAACGATGTTGTCCAGCGCCGAGAGCGTAGTGGCGCCCGGTCAGGGGTCGGGCCTGTCAGGGGTCGGGCCTAGGGTCGACCCGTGGCGGCTCCCGGACCCGTGCCCGACCCGACCGCCTTGCCCCTGGGGCTCGGGCGCGGCCTGGTCGTCAACGCCGGCGATCCCATCCCTCCGTCCTGGCGGGAAGCGCCCGTGGTGGCGGTCGACCCGACCGCGCTCGCCGAGCCCGGTCCGGTGGTCGCCGTCCTGCACGAGGCGTGGTCGCGGCGGCGGCCGCTGGTCGTCTCCCTCGGCGTCGACGCGGAGGAGTTCCGGGAACCGGTGACGGTCGCCGAGGAGCCCTGGCGGCTCGGAGCCCGGTTCGAGCTGTGGCTCGACCGGCTGCACTTCCTCGTGTGGGCCAACAACTACGACGCAAGGGGCGGGGTCGAACCCATCTGGTGGTGGGGCCGCAAGGCGCTGCGTCTCGGGGCCACCCCGGACAGCGGCGCCGGGAGCGACGTCGTCCTGGCCGATGGCACGCCGGCCTGGGTCGACGGCGGCCCCCGCGGCCCGCTCGACCTGGGCCCGGACCAGGGCGATGTGGTCATCGTGCACCGGGAGTCGGTGGAGTCCGGATCCCTGAAGGTCGAGGCTCCCCCTGCA
>DASXLH010000211.1:0-1525 GCA_036496335.1 Acidimicrobiales bacterium | reverse complement strand
AGTTGCCCATGTAGCCCTCGTACTCCGAGGAATAGGGCTCGAGGTCGCCCGTCGGGGTGGACGCGCACACCTCGGTGCCGTCCGCCCGCAGCGAGGTCTCCTCCAGCCGGGTACCGTCGGGCCCGGTCCAGTGGGTGAGGGCTACCTCGGAGTCGACCAGATCCTGAATCTCGTACCGGGTGTCGCCGTCGTCGCCCTCGCCCTCGCCGTCGTCGCCGTCGTCGTCATCGTCCCAGTACCGGCTGTACCGGTAGTCGTCGTCTTCGTCCCGGTAGGCGCTGTGCGTCGTCTTGATGTCGGCCAGCGCGAGGATGGCCTCGCAGCCCGCCCGGTTCGCCGCTTCGCGCAGCAAGGACACGCGGCTGGCGTCGGCGCCCTTTAGCCGGGACCATTTCAGCGCTCGCGGCGTGTACTCGTGGTCGAGGAGGTAGACGAGCCGGGTCGGCGGGTCGGCCGCGGGTCCGCCGTAATGGCGGGGCACCGGGGTGCTGAAGTGATCGCGGAGGAGGCCGGCCAGTTCGGCGACGGTTCCGTCGTCACCCCCCGGACGGCTGGTGTCGCCGTGCACGAGCAGGTTGTACGTGAGCGTGATCCGGTAGCCCGACGCCACCTTGAGGACCTCGTGCCGGCAGTCGGCGTAGAAGGCGACCAGCGACAGTGCCGTTTTCGATCCCCGGTAGGCCTTCCACTCCTCGTTGTGTCCCACCATCAGCTCGCCGCCGGTGTAGCTGGACGGCAGGGTGACCACCACAGTGCCGACCATCGCGTCGTCTTTCTCGGAGTCCTGGTGGGCGAGGAAATGCTGGTTCTGCTCGTAGACCAGCAGGGAGTGAAGATCGGCGGTCAGTTCGGCGGCATTCGGCAGTCCTAGCTCTTCTTTCACCGTCGCGAGGATGTCCTTCAGCGTCGCGTCGTTCCACTGGGCGCAGACGAGGTGCTTCGGGATCTCCCATGTGTCGCGGACCTCCGGGTCAGTCACCGTCTCCTCGCCCCGGCCGAACCGGGCAGGCTGGCCGAGGCCGAGCAGCTTGCGGGCTTTGGCCGGGGTCACCGGGAACTTGACGTGCCCGAATCCCTCCACCTCCAGGTTCAGGTCGTCCATCCTTGCCGTCAGTTCGACGCTGAACGCGGACTGCGCCTCGCCGCGCAGCGTCCTGGCCAGCCGGTCCCGCGCCGTCGTCGCCACGACCCTGGTCCTCCCATCTCTCGGAAGCCTCTTATCCTCTAGCGCCACGGTAATGAACCGTCGTAAGGTGCGAGCCGCAATTCCGCGGATCGCGCTTAGTCGCCCGCGCCGCCCGCCGGCAAACCACGGACAAAACGGCATTCCCGGGCACACGTCGGCACGACTGCTAAAATGTCCGTGTAAGCCCCTGACGAGCCGTTATGCAGGTGACGGGGCTGGTCAACTTCACAGGGCCGATGCTCCCAGGGCCAGGACAGACCTTCTGTTAACCGGCAGGTTCATGGTTCGAGTCCATGTGCGGGAGCAAACGTACAGATCAGGGGCCTCGCTATCGCGAGT
>DASXLH010000210.1:0-1997 GCA_036496335.1 Acidimicrobiales bacterium | reverse complement strand
CTCGTAGCGGTCGGTGAGCTCGCGCAGCCGGGCCCGTCCCTCGTCGGTGTCGGGATCGAGGCCCTCGGCCCGGAGCTCACGGCTGGCGAGACCTTCGGGGTTGCCGCCGAGGATGATGTCGACGCCTCGTCCGGCCATGTTGGTGGCGACGGTCACGGAGTGGAGCCGACCGGCCTGGGCGACGATCTCGCCTTCCCGGGTGTGCTCTTTCGCGTTGAGCACCTCGTGGATGATGCCCCGCTTGCGCAACATGCCCGAGAGCAGCTCCGACTTCTCCACCGAGACGGTGCCCACCAGGACGGGCTGGCCGGACTCGTAGCGCTCGGAGAGGTCGTCGACCACGGCGGCGAACTTCGCCGCTTCGGTCTTGTAGATCAGATCGGCGTTGTCGATCCGGGCCACGGGCCGGTTGGTGGGGATCGGCACGACCGACAGGTCGTAGGTGGTCCCGAGCTCGGCCGCCTCGGTCATGGCGGTGCCGGTCATGCCGGCGAGCTTGTCGTAGAGGCGGAAGTAGTTCTGGAGGGTGATCGTGGCGAGGGTCTGGTTCTCCTCCTTGATCGTCACCCCCTCCTTGGCCTCGACGGCCTGGTGGATGCCCTCCGACCAGCGACGACCCTCGAGGATGCGGCCGGTGAACTCGTCGACGATCTTCACCTCGCCGCCGATGACGACGTAGTCCCTGTCCCGCCGGTAGAGCTCCTTGGCCTTGAGGGCCACCTGGAGCTGGTGGACGAGGTTCTGGGAGATCTCGTCGTAGAGGTTGTCGACCCCGAGCGCCGCCTCGACCCGCTCGATCCCGGGCTCGAGGATGGCGACGTGGCGCTTCTCCTCCTCGAAGTCGTAGTCGACGTCGACCTTGAGCCCACGGACGATCGCCGCGAACTTGTAGTAGAGGCTGGCGGCGTCGGCCACCCGGCCGCTGATGATCAGCGGGGTGCGGGCCTCGTCGATGAGGATCGAGTCGACCTCGTCGACGATGGCGTAGGCGTGGCCCCGCTGGACCTTCTCGTCCAGGCGCATCGCCATGTTGTCGCGCAGGTAGTCGAAGCCGAACTCGTTGTTGATGCCGTACTGGATGTCGCAGGCGTACTGGGCCCGCTTCTCCTCGGACCCCTGGATCTCGGGGATCACGAGCCCGATCGAGAGGCCGAGCCGGTTGTGGATCTGGCCCATCCACTCGGCGTTGCGGCGTGCCAGGTAGTCGTTCACGGTGACGACGTGCACGCCGGTGCCGGGCAGCGCGTTGAGATAGACGGGGAGGGTCGACACGAGGGTCTTCCCCTCGCCGGTCTTCATCTCCGCCACCCAGCCGAAGTGCAGGGCAGCGCCGCCCATGAGCTGCACGTCGTAGTGGCGCTGGCCGATCACCCGCGTGGCCGTCTCGCGCACCGCCGCGAACGCGTCGATGAGGAGGTCGTCGACGTCGGCCCCCCGGTCGAGTTGCTCGCGGAACTCGACCGTCTTGTGCCGGAGCGCCTCGTCGTCGAGGGCGGCCATCTCGGGCTCCCGGGCGTTGATGTCCGGCACGAGGCCGGCTATCGCCTTGAGCTTGCGGCCCTCGCCGGCGCGGAGGATGCGGTCGAAGACTCCCACGCGTTGCAGGTTAGGCCCCGGAGGGGCCGTCCCCGCTGCCACTCGACCCCGCCGATCCGAGGATCCGCTCGACGTCGAAGAGGTGGTGGGTCTGCTCGTGCACGGCATTGCTGGCGATGGTGAGCACGTCCCGCGTACCCCATGGGAACTCGACCTCGACGGCCGCCGTCTCCCGTGTGAGCCCCTCCAGGAAGGCCACGAGCCGGGCCGTCTCGGCGTCGATCCCGTCGAGCAGCACGGCCGGATCAGCGGTGGCGTAGCCCCGCTCGAGCACCTGTTGGTCGGGGTCGCCGGAGGTCGGGAGCTCGTCGCCGGCGACCATGCTCGCCAGGGTGGCCGTGAGCTCGGCCGTGACGTCGCGGACGTGGCCGGCGTACTCGATCGGGGACCACGTGGTCGGG